>NZ_JBQCMZ010000013.1:0-135353 GCF_051964675.1 Cytobacillus sp. SAFR-174
GCCCTATGGAATATAGAACTAAAGCCGCTTAAATCATTTTTATTATTTCTACTGTCTACTTGACAGGGGGCAGTTCACTATATGACGGGGTTAAATAATCTATTAAGTTCACATCAAAATAGGCCTTCTATTATTCGATCAACGTGATTTTCCCAATCCTGTCACACTCCAATGCAAACCACATGTTCTTCCCATCGCTGCTAGAAATCCCATGCGGTTCAGCATTTGGAGTTTTAATTGGATACTCCTCAATCATCCCGTTGTCTGTAATTCTTCCAATCTTATTTGCTCCCCACTCTGTGAACCATAAATCATTGCCTGCCCCTGCTGTGATGGCATGCGGGCGGGCGTTCGCGGTTGGAATTTCAAATTCAGTTATTTCTCCCGCTGCGCTGATACGTCCTATTTTATTGCCGATAATCTCCACAAACCAGAGTGCACCATCGTTTCCTTTCGTAATTCCAACCGGCCCGGAAGCAGGTGTAGGAATTTTAAATTCTGTCACTTCTCCATTTTCGGTAATTCTTCCGATGGCATTATTTTGGTTTTCTGTGAACCATAGAGCATCATCAGATCCCAGCGTTATAAATGCCGGGTACGAACCTTGAGCCGGAAGATTGTATTCAGTGATAGAACCATCATCCTTAATCCGCCCAATACGGTTTCCATTCATTTCCGTAAACCAGATATCTCCAGTCGGACCTTCCGTAATTCCATAAGGGGCTGAATCTGGATTGGGCAAGGGATATTCTTGAATAGTGCCTTCCTTCGTAATTCTCCCAATCCTGTTTGCTGCATTCTCGGTAAACCAGACCTCTCCTTTTGACGACACCATTACACACATGACCTTTGCATCCTGTGTCGGAAGCGGATACTCTGTCACTTCCCCATTCAATCCGATGCAGCTGATTTGATTGGCTTTATGCTGTGTAAACCAGACTTCACCCTTGTCTGAAACAGCGATTCCGTATGGGCCTGTATTTGTACGGGCAAGTTTTATCTCCTGTAATTTAAATTCCATCCTTCTACCTCCGAACCACTAAAATTTCCCCAAAACAAAAGCCTCCTATCTCGACTTTCCGAGACAGGAGGCAGTGCTGCACAACCATAGACTTAAATAGGCTTTTCGAAATAAAGCCGTTCTTCAAGTCAAAAAGCAAAGCACACACATTCAATCCTGTCTCAGAAAAATCATCGATAAATAAAGCCCATTCCCACACGGTGTGGAACTTGAACGGAAGGCTGTACTATCGGCTTTCACTAAGTGCAGGATTAAAGGATCATGTGCTTTTCTTCACCCTTTCGACTTTTGGATAATATCACTGTAAGATATTTACTGATTGATGTCAAATGGTGCTTGGCCAGTAAAGACGAATCAGACAGAATAAAAAGAATTATTCCATCAGCCTTCTTTTAAGCCACGATTTAATTATATAATAGAGTGTTGAATTACACAGAAAGGTTGAGACATCATGAAAAAGGTTTTTGCAAATTACAAGCTAACCATCTTCCTGCTCCTCTCCATCCTGATCGGCGGAGTTGCCGGAGTGGTTTTTGGCCCGAAGACTGCGGTTGTGAAGCCGTTTGGGGATTTATTTTTAAATTTATTATTTATGATTATTGTGCCGCTTGTCTTTTTCAGCATCGCATCGAGCCTTGCGAATATGAGCGGAATGAAAAGGCTTGGGAAGATCATGGCCGGGATTTTCACCGTGTTTTTTATAACGGCTGTCATTTCCGCTATACTGGGATTCATCGGGATTTCCATTGTGGATCCCCTGAAGAATACAGACGTCTCTGCTATTAAAAGCATAATGACGGAGGCGGCCATCGATCCTGAGGCAGAAGAAGTTACGTTCCTAGGGCAGCTGGTTCAGGCGTTCACGGTTCCTGATTTCCAGATGCTGTTCTCAAAGAACAACATGCTGCAGCTGATTGTGTTCTCGATTTTATTCGGACTGGCAACAGCGATGTCCGGTGAAAAAGGCAAACCGATTGCCAACCTTCTTTCATCCGGTTCCGCTGTGATGATGAAAATTGTTGGATTTGTGATGTACTATGCACCAATCGGTCTTGGCTGTTATTTCGCGACGATCATTGGTGAGCTTGGCCCGCAGATACTCGGCGGATATGTACGTGTGTTTGTTCTTTATCTGGTATTAACGCTAATCTACTTCTTTGGCTTCTTTACGCTGTATGCCTTTGCGGCTGGCGGGAAAGATGGCGTCAAGGTGTTCTGGAAAAATGCGATCACTCCTTCTGTCAGTGCGATTGCTACATGCTCGAGTGCCGCTTGTATTCCTATTAACCTTGCTGCTGTCAGAAAGATGGGCGTTCCGCAGGATATCGCTGAAACCATGATCCCGCTAGGGGCCAACACGCATAAAGATGGCTCTGTTCTTGGCGGAGTCTTTAAGATTGTGTTCCTGTTCAGCTTGTTCGGGAAAGACATGTCGAGTATGACCAGCATTCTTACTATCCTGGCTGTTTCATTCCTGGTCGGAGCTGTTATGGGGGCCATCCCTGGTGGCGGAATGATAGGCGAGATGCTCATTTTGAGTGTGTTCGGCTTCCCTCCTGAAGTGCTGCCGATCATCGCAGTCATCTCTACGGTCATTGATGCACCGGCTACCCTCCTGAATTCAGCCGGCAACACGGTATCGGCCATGATGGTCAGCCGGATTGTTGAGGGGAAGAATTGGCTGAAGGATTCATTTGCTTTAAAATAAGACCATGTGTAAAGAGCTGGAATTGACTTTGTCAGTCCAGCTCTTTTTCCATCCATACTATTTATTCTTCGATTTGCTTTTCTATTAATTCAATAACCTTTTCATCCTCGCCTGGTTCGATGGACACTTGCTTTGTATTTTCAATTATATCACTGTAAAATTTTTCTCCTGCAGGGTATTGGCCATCCCATCGCAAAGGAACATTGTAAACATTAATCGTCCCGTCCCCATTTCCACTATAAGTAACGGAACCATCTGCAAGGCGTGAACCTGCTAACTGAATTACATCTTCCGGATAGCCTGCACTTGTCTCATCTTCCGGATTAAGTGGTGTACCGGCAGGAATGTGCCTAACATACAATTCATCGAGTTCCTGATTCGGTCCAAGCTGCAGCCAAACTCTTGCGTATTCGATTTGCTGACTGGAATACTGGGATAATGTTTTATTGTCTTCTTTATCCCCTGCACTATTTTCAGAAGCCATACTATCTGGTTCACTATGAGCAGATTCTTCTGTTGAAGAGTCTTCTCCATCATTAGCCTCTGACTCACCTGCTGTCTCTTCAGCAGCAGATTCTAACGATGAATTGTTTTTCAAATCGTCATCAGCGGAACCATCTTTTGTTTTGTCTCCGCATCCCGCAAGCATTCCTGCCATCACCATTACAATTGCATAAATAGAAAGAATCTTTGTTGGCTTTTTCATTCGTCAATAAATTCCTTTCATAAAACATCTTATATTAAGTTAATTTGCCCACCCTTAATTCTAACAAACATATCCAACGATTTTCATAAAAATTCCCAGATTTACACAGATTTCTGCTATTCTTTCAAAAGCAGATTGCACAAAAAAGTCCGATTCATAAGGGAATCAGACTTCAACTGTTATTATTCCTTGTTATAACCTTTGTCGCCAAATGGCTGAAGCTCCTCCAGCCATTTTTCCTCCAGCTTTTCCAGCGCTTCCTTCTCGTTGAAATACGGATCATCCTTCTTTTTCAGCTTTTCCAGAATGCTGATTTCAAAAGCCTCTTTCCCGTACTGATTCCATTCACCCTGCAGCTTTCGATTAGGCATATAGCCGTTTGTTTCGAGTGAGAATCTTACTCCATTTAAGCTTTTTAAATTATTGGTGCTGCCAATGAAGATTTTATTGTTCACTGTATTCTTTATTTGATAGACCCCTGCTTCAATGGGTGTTTCTTTAAACTGCTGCTTTAATTCTTTTTTACGTTCCATGGTAATCCCCCGTTTTTCTATTTTTTAAGCCAATACTCGCTGCCATCAGGCTTTCGTTCTAAAAACCCATAATCGATTAAGTACCTTCTAATCAATGCATAATCCTCATAAATAGCCTTTAGTGCCTCGTTTAACTCTTTCTCGCCATATGTGTAATCAGACTTTAGCCGGCCGGCAATTTCCCGCAGTACAATCAGCCTTTGCTTCTCTCTTGGCGGAAATTTCGCGAGGGGCATTCCGCTGCCCTCAGGGAAGTATTTCTTTAGAATTTTCTCCTGTTCCCCCTCTGTAATGTTGTAGCGGTCATCCACCATCGTGGCTGTTTTATGGACCGGCAGGAACGCTGGTGCATGCTCATCCTTTTCCTTCAGCAATTCCATAATCGCCAGGAAGGTCTTCGCCTGACGTTCCTTTTCCTTTAAGGCAAAGCGGTGATGGCGTATGGTCGAAGTGCTGCCCATTTCCAGCTCCTTCTGAATTTCTTTATCGCTCTTGCCTTGATAAAAAAGCTGCAGAAGACTTTTCTGATGATCCGTGAGTCCTGTAAGCTTCTTATCCATCGAAAGCAGGTAGTCAAAAACCGAAATATGCTCCGTCTCAATATGAATGCGCATATACCGTTCCGCTTCGTAAAATCGATCTTTATATGGATAGACAATCCCTTTTTCCGTCTTTTCCCCGCATAACAGGCAAGTGTATACTTCTTTTTCTTCAATGTAACCCTGTTTTAGCTCCTCCAAAGAAGAGTCCCAGAATTGATTTGATAATTCCATTCGTTAAAACACATCCTATTTTTATAAACAAAGTAATAATTTGTTTGATTTATATTAAACATATTAAAGTAATGTTTGAGTTTAGTCAAACAAAATTTGTTTTTGTTTTATTATTTATAAACAATTTAAGAATCCGTTTATCTGACAGCAAAATAAATAAAGACCTTCATCGAAAGAAGGCCTTTTCTACAATTAGTCTATTATCTATTTTCAAAGTCTCTATAATGAATGATCTCAGATAGAATTTTGCATCCATTGGCATTTTTAAACTCTGTTTTTGCTTCTTCCTTAGTGTCATACTCAAACATTTGAATCCCGTCCTGTGAAAAAAGCGTTAAAATCCACATATCGAATTCCTCCCTGGATAATAGGATTCCTGAAGAATATGCACGAGCCGTGGCGTCCTTGATGAAGCGGAAAGGACTTTACTATCTTTTCATTTTAAGAACAGATTAAAAGCAACCGTAATCAGCCAGCCAAGGGCAAAAGTAAGCGAAATATATGTACCGACATAAAGCAAAATCTCCGTCATGGTTCCTCCCCCAATGATTGAATCTTTATTTTAGATGGGTTTATTCTCGATGCGTATGATATTCATCTCCCTTCCTCTTAAAATAATGTCATTATATCAAGTGATTATTAAAAAAATGTCGAACAATGAGTGCTTTATTGATTTGTAAATAGAGTGTTAACTTTCTTTAACATAGGACATCTTTGTTTTATAAATGCAAAAGAGGAAATGAATTTTCCAACAGCGAAATTGGCCATTTAAAATTAATAAGTACCTTCCACTTATATGTACATAAGATAATTTATTGATAATAGATAAATATGAAGGGATTGAGGAAAATGTATTATACGCCCTATACGCATCAAAATCCTTATTATGCAAATGTACCAGCGCATACTTACGGAAGTGCTGCTGGTTATTGGGCTTATCCTAATGAGTTGGCATTCAATTCTTATCGTTCATTTTATGGTGATAGCAGAGAAATCTTAAAAGATTATGGTTCTAACCCATTTGTTATAAATATCAATGAGGCCGCCAAACAAAACAGCACGTATCGTACTGCACTATGGACAGGAAGTCATTTGCAGGTTACATTAATGAGTCTTAATGTTGGTGAAGATATCGGATTGGAAATTCACCCTGATGTGGATCAATTCTTACGTATTGAACAAGGCCAGGGGATTGTTCAAATGGGCAAAAGTAAAGATAATTTAAGTTTCCAATGGAGAGTCTTCGATGACTCTGCTATTATGATTCCGGCTGGAATGTGGCACAATGTCACAAACACAGGAAATGTTCCGTTGAAACTTTACTCCATATATGCCCCGCCAAACCATCCATTTGGTACCGTGCATAAAACGAAGGCAGATGCGATGGCAATGGAAGGTTCGGCTAATGGAAATGGGAAAACAGCAGCTTTCGGAAAGACTCCGGATGAATGGGTAAGACATACGGAGTTTTTGGTAAAAGAAGGCTTGGAGGACGTTAAAAGAGGAATTAACATGACACACATTCTTCAAGAGTTTATTCTAATGGGAGTTCTTGTAGGGAAGGGGTATTCCCCTGAAAAAGCATATGAAACAGTAGAAGAATGGGAACGTACAGGAAAATCCAAACTTCTTCAGGAAAGCAAAAATATGTAGAGCATGCTAATTCAACAATCAGATGGTTTTGTTGAATAATGATATATATTATTTCCTGCATGCATTTAAAACTCGCCAGTCATGACGTGACGAGTTTTTTTTAAGGAAAATGACGTGTGCCAATCACACGTCATTCTTTATGCCAATTTTCAATAAATCAACCGAAAACGGAAGCCTTTACACTATTGAAATAGGCTTTTTTTAGCGATTTCCATTCATCCATCCATGAAAAACAGCAACCAATCCAATAAATAGGCAGTAGCCTATGAAGGTATAAAGATGATGCCAGCTTTCGGCATGAACAAACATACCTAAGCTCTCTGCGATTTTTTCTGCAGCTGCCATCGCTATACTGATGGCCAATACAAACATCCACCGGAACCGGCCCCTTAAGCTTTCCATTATTTTTAATAAAGAAATCATGAAAATCGGAAGGACGGCCAGGGTGAATAAAATATTGATCGTAAAGATGCCTGAGAATGGCCTTATTGGGAAAGCGTACATCCCCTTCCCGGTAAAATACAAATCTAAATATGTGCCTAATAGCGATGCCAGCAGCATAGCCGGTATATAGGCTTTAATTCCAGACAGCCTTTTTGGCAAGGGCTGCGAGCTCGAGCCTTTCAAGTGTTTGACAGTATGCATGCCGGATCTCCCCATTAATCATATCGTCTGACTCCAAAAAATACTCCAATACGTGGTCACTTTTATACCAATCTCCTAATTCCGCTTCAGGCTGACTTACATTTTCCCAGGCGTTTTCAAGGCTTGGGCTATAAATTCTTCTACCGCCCGGCCGGAGCTGACACGACTTTAGCTGAAATTGATATTGTTCGCCTGGCAGCCCTTCGTGAACATCATTGAAAATATGCGGCCAATAATCCTTTCTTGAGCCGGTATGAGGATGTGCATTCGCCCATTCTTCGGTAGGGGCAAGCACCTCTTTGTCTTTAAACAGAACATCGTACAGCCTTTTCCCTAATGTGATCCGCTCGTGCAGCGATTCAAAATGATTCAATGTCTGGCCTTTCAGATGAAGAACACTCTTCTTTTCATAAGGAAAGAGGATGTGATTCAAGGACAGCAGCTCCTGCAGCTTAAATTCAAGCTTTTGAAAAACTTCAAGCTTAAATTGCGGATTTTGAATGACCCTTTTTTCTAAATAGCTTTGTTCATTGATGATTAGGGCAATGGTGAGCATATAGGGATCAGGCTTCCTCCAAAAACTGCTCCAGACTGTTTCCATAAAAACCGAGATATTAAGGAACGGGAAAAGGTAAAATAAGGGCTTGTTTCGCTTCAAGCTTTCTTTATATATCAAAAATTGCGGATACGCATCCTGAAAAATGAGCCAGTTCCCTCTTTCCAGAAAAGAAAAGAAGGATTGCTTTTCGCGATTTGATAGTAATCTGGACAGGAGCTCCCCTTTTAGGTCGGTCATACTCCAGCCGCCATTGCGGGAAACCATATGCCCCAAAAAGGCCCAATGGATTTCGGGATGCTGCCTGTAGAAATCAAGATAGGCCTGTGTCCGTGTGACGTTATTTAGATTCCATTTTGTTGTCTCCCTTTTAACCTGGCCCAGAATCCCCTTTTCTTCATCTGAAAGCTTAATTTGCTTATGATCTCTTTTCTTTAATTCTTCTTTTAACCAGTTCATTGGTTGTTTCTTTTGAAAAAAGATAAGCAGACCTCCTCCATGAATTCTCTCTCTGTGAAATGAATATGTATTTATAGGAGCAATTTAACTGGAGAGGAATGTGCATGAATGACCTATACCGCTGCTGGCATGAAACGTCTCATTGCCGCATTAAGAAAAAATCAGTCCCATGATGGTTCATGGAATTATCCTTTTGAAACCGGCATTTCAACAGACGCTTATATGATCATTTTATTAAGGACACTGGAGATACATGATGAAAAATTAATTAAGGGACTTGCCGCAAGAATCCTAAGCAAGCAGGAAGAAAATGGAGCCTGGAAGCTTTTCCGGGATGAACAGGATGGAAATGCAAATGCCACACTGGAGGCTTATTATGGACTTCTTTATTCGGGCTATATAGAGAAGGAAGACGCAAGGATGAAAGCTGCGGGAGAATTTATACAGGAGCATGGCGGAATGGAGAACGCAAATATTTTTACCAAAATTATGCTAGCTTCTACGGGACAATATCCATGGCCTGAATCCTTTCCGATTCCTGTTGAGATTATGCTTTTTCCCCTGTCCTTCCCTTTCAATTTTTATCAGTTTTCGGTGTATGGGCGTGTGAATCTGGCTCCGATTCTCATTCTTTCAGAAAAAAAGTTCAGCATCAAAACAGCAAACAGCCCTGACCTTTCTGACTTGCTATTAACAAGAGCCCGGTGGGAGGTCCAGCCGGGATACCGATCATTTTTATCAGACATCAAAGAAGGTGTTGAAGAGCTTTTGGGTTTGCCAGAACAGCTTCACTCATTGGCAATGGACCGGGCGAAGGATTATATGCTCGAACGGATTGAGCCGGATGGGACCTTCTATAGTTATTTCAGCTCAACCTTTTTAATGATTTTTGCGCTCCTGTCTCTTGGCTATTCCAAAGAAGAGCCCGTAATAAAGAATGCAGTTGAGGGGCTGAAATCGCTCCGGACTGATATAGACGGCCTCCCTCATATCCAATACGCAAACGCCAGTGTATGGAATACATCTCTCATAAATACAGCTCTCCAATTAGCCGGTGTTTCTCCCGATGACCCTGCAGTAAAGAAAGCAAACACCTATTTGCTGAAGCGTCAGCATGAAAAGTATGGGGACTGGGCGATCCATAACCCCCATGGAAAGCCGGGAGGATGGGGATTTTCCGATGTCAACACCCTCAACCCGGATGTCGATGATACTACTGCTTCTTTGAGGGCGATTGCCAGAAGTGCCGGGAACCGCTCAGAATATCAGGATGCCTGGGACCGCGGCCTTCAGTGGCTGATATCCATGCAGAATGATGATGGCGGATGGCCTTCCTTTGAAAGAAACACCGAAAATCCATGGCTCACCTTTCTTCCGATTGAAAAGGGTGAATATATGTTTGGAGACCCCACCTCAGCCGATCTGACCGGGAGAACGCTTGAGTTTTTGGGAAACTATACGAATCTGCCAGCTGCAGACCCTTTGAATAATAACGCGGTAAACTGGCTAGTGGAAAATCAGGAGCAGGATGGTTCCTGGTATGGCAGATGGGGTATTTGCTATATTTACGGGACCTGGGCATCCGTAACAGGGCTTGTTGCGGCAGGCCATGCAAACCATCCTTCTGTCAGTAAGGCTTGTGACTGGCTGAAGAAAATCCAAAACGAGGATGGCGGATGGGGAGAATCCTGCCTGAGCGACAGCCAACATTCTTATGTTCCCTTGAAGGCAAGTACCCTTACAGACACGGCATGGGCGGTTGATGCTCTAATTGCAGCGGAAGACCAGCCAACTGAACAGATTCAAAAAGGAATTCAATACCTGCTGAACTCAATTGACAAAGAGGATTGGACGACTGATTATCCAAAAGGGCAGGCCATGGCGGGGAGCTTTTATATTCATTACCATAGCTATCGGTATATCTTTCCGCTTATGGCTTTGGCTCATTATCGCGGGAAGTTTGGCCAGTAATATACTGCCGAGGCAGAAATCACCCTGCCGAGGCAGAAATCACCCTGCCGTCTTCCTGAGAATCCTTACGCAATAAAAACGCTATCCTTATCGAAGGAATAGCGTTTTTACTCTTAATAGTGCTAGGATTGTTCACCGCATAATCTTTTGAATTATTACTGCGCTTTCTTCAAGGGAACAGACTCGGTTTGTCCTTTTGCTTCTTTTCTCTCCCTGGACAATGATTTATAGAGCGAGATGCTAATAATGCCCAATATGATGGTAAAAGGCAGAGCAGAAACCAAGGATGCGGTTTGCAGTCCTTTTAATCCGCTGCTGGCAATTAAAACGGCAGTAATCCCTGCCATTAATACTCCCCAGATCACTTTTACCATATTGGAAGGATTCAAATCGCCATCAGATGTCATCATGCCCAGAACGAAAACAGCTGAATCCGCCGAAGTGACAAGGAATATGACGATTAGGACAAGCATGATTACTGATAACAATGTGTATAATGGAAACTCCTTTAACAGAACGAAAATGGCGGTTGTTACATCTTGCGAAACCGCTTCGGAAATGGCGGTACCCTGGAATAAATCCATGTATAATCCTGTTCCCCCGAAAATGGCCATCCATACAAACCCAATGGCTGGAGGGACAATCATTACACCTATAATAAATTCCCTGATCGTTCTCCCCTTTGATATCCGTGCAACAAAGGAACCGACGAAAGGAGACCAGGCAATCACCCATGCCCAATAAAAAACTGTCCAATCCTGAACCCACGCTTCACCTGTGTATGGGGTCAAATAGAAGCTCATTTCTATAAAATGCTGGATATAATCCCCAATGGCAAGAACGAAGCTTTCGAATATAAAGACGGTGGGGCCACTGATCAGGAAGATCACCATTAAAGCAAGAACCAAAATCATGTTTGTATTACTCAAAATCTTGATCCCTTTATCAATACCGGTCGTTGCTGAAACAAGATAAAGGACAAGCATGATGCCAACAATGCCGATTTGCATCCAAGGATTGTTGGGTACTGAGAAGACATAGTTCAAGCCGCCATTAATTTGCAATACACCCATTCCCAGCGAGGTGGCAATTCCCGTTACTGTAGCAATGACCGCCAGTATATTAACTGCTGACTTTAGCCTTTTTCTTTTTTCGGGGTGCTTTGCACTTAATACTTCACCTACAAGAGCCTTCCTTTTATGACGGTATTGATAATAAGCAAGAGCCAGTCCGACAATGGCAAAGACTGACCATTGATGAATGCCCCAGTTAAAAAACGAATATCGCATGGCTACCCGTGCGGCTTCTGCTGATTGCGGTTCTACACCAGGAAGCGGTGGAGAAGTAAAGTGAGACAGCGGTTCTGCTACACCCCAGAAGACAATTCCTACCCCAAAACCCGCGCTGAACAGCATACTGATCCAGGCAAATAAGGAATACTCGGCTTTTTCTCCATCCGGCCCGAGCTTTATGTTTCCATATTTACTAAAAGCAAGGTATAAACAAAAGAATACAAAAAGAGCTACACTGACTAAATAAAGCCATCCAAATGATTTACTGGTAAAGTTAAAAACGATAGAGGCATTCTTAGCAAGACTATCAGGAGAAAAGGCTCCCCAAATGGTAAAAAGTCCAACAATTATGGCTGAGATTTTAAAGACTGGATTGTTATATGAAGCTCGGTCCCCGTTTTTCTTCAAAATAAAATCCTCCTTATTAGTCTTTTGTTCGGCTATCGTACTTGTTTGCCTTCCGGAAAACTGTAATTCAAGTTTGATAGAATTATAAAGCCTGTCTGATTTCCAAGGGTTATGAAGGATGTTGAATGACATAAATTATAACTTCAGCTATTTAAAAGGAAAGGAAGACCCTCCGAAGCCGGATCGTTCTTCCTCACACGATATTCAGGCAGCTTGTCGGCTGTCTGATATTATTAAATTTATAGACTGCTATAGTTCGCTAATTTAAAGCAGACTACTTTCGGTTCCGTCATCTCCTGGATCGAAAATTTGATGCCTTCCCTGCCTAATCCTGAATTTTTCACGCCGCCAAATGGCATGGCATCAATCCGGTAGTCACTGCTGTCATTGATCATTATTCCGCCTACATCCAATTTGTCGATGGCTTTATGGGCTTTTTCGATATCCTTGGTAAATATTCCGGCCTGCAAGCCATAATTTATGTCATTCGATTTACTGATTGCTTCGTCCAGACAAGATACTTTGTATAAGAGTACAACCGGACCAAAAATTTCTTCTCTCGCAATGGTACAGTCCTCCGGAACATTTTCGAGAACGGTAGGCGAGTAAAATGCCCAATTCCTCTTTCCGCCTGTTAACACGGCTGCTCCTTTTTGTTTCGCTTCATTAACCATCCTTTCAACCCGGACAGCCTCTTTTTCCGTAATAAGCGGCCCCATATCCGTCAGTTCTGATTGCTTATCCCCTACGCAGTATTGATTTGTCCTGGCAACGAAAGCCTGTTGAAATGCCTCATAAACAGAATTCTGGATGTACACTCTTTGAACACCGAGGCAATTTTGCCCTGCTGCCCAAAATGCCCCTGAAACCGTTGATTCAACAGCCTCTTCCAAATCAGCATCCTCGAGCACAATGACAGGAGAGTTGGACCCCAACTCCATACTTATCTTTTTCAATCCTGCTTTCCGGGTAATTTGTTCCCCGGCGTCCAGGCCTCCAGTAAAGGTAATCATTCGCACAGCAGGATGGGTGACAAGAGCATCCCCAATTTCGCTTCCATACCCAGTGATGACCGATAACACTTTAGGCGGCAATCCGGCTTGGTCAAAGGCTTCGGCGATTAAAAGGGCGCTGAGAGGAGTCACTGTTGCTGGTTTCACGATAATGGCATTCCCGGAAGCGATGGCGGGACCCACCTTATGTGCTACAAGATTTAATGGATCGTTAAAGGGTGTAATGGCGCCAATAATTCCAATAGGGAAACGGCGGTAGTATCCCAGGCGGTTTTCACTCCCGGGCATCTGGTCAAACGGTATGGTTTCTCCATGAATCCTTCTTGCTTCTTCTGCACTGATCCGGAAGGTCTGTATGGCTCTTTCCACTTCTTTTGAGGCTTCCCGAATGGTTTTGCTTCCTTCCCTTGCGATCGTTTTGGCATATTTATCTTTATTGGCTTCAATATAGTCTGCAGCCCGATTAATAATCGCCATTCGCTGATGGACAGGAAGGGAAGCAGCAATTTTCGCCCCCTCTTTCGCTTCTTCAATACAATTCAGCATATCTTCCTTCGAAGCTGCTGGTACAGTATCAATCATGCTGTTATCCTGCGGATCGCGAACTTCAATTAATCTTTCTCCTGCCGCCCATTCGCCTGCGAGAAACATTCTTTGTCCGGTTAGTTGAGTAGTCATGCTAATTACCGCCTTTCCGTTTTAGATTGAAACAAGCTGCCTTTGTCGATTAATGGAAATTAAGTCAATCAAAAGGGAGAATCCTGTCTCTATTTTCCCTGCTCCTGCACCGCTTAATGTGACTGTGCCCAAAAGATCGCATTGATACGTAATGGCATTGACAGCGCCTTTAATGGAAGACAAAGGATCTTCAGCATCCAATTTTTCAGGAGTTATCGAGGCAATGACCCTTCCGTTTTCCTTTTTGGCTTTTGCAATCAGCTTCCAGGTCTTCCCTTCCGCCTTAGCATTTTCAATATCATTCAGCGTGATGCCTGTAATGCCCTTGCATTCCACTTGCTCGACTGATAAAGGAGAATTCATGACATGGTTTGCGAGAATGACAATTTTATATCTTGCATCATAGCCTTCTACATCGCTGGCAGGATCCGCTTCTGCATAGCCGAGTTTTTGCGCCTCTTTTAGAGCCGCTTCATAAGAAACACCCTCCTGTTCCATTTTGGTCAGAATATAGTTGGTTGTTCCATTCAATATGCCGCGGATTTCCGTAATGTCATTACCGGCCAAGGCAGCGGCCGGCATCCGTAATGCTGGTGTACCGCTCATGACGGTTCCCTCAAATCCCCAGTAGACACCATGCTTTTTGGCCATTTCTGATAGCTCACGGTAAGCGAGTGCAACAGGGCCTTTATTGGTCATCACCACATTTTTTCCTCTTTCAAATGCAGCCTTACAGTGGTCTATGGCGGGCTGACCGGTTTTGACATCTGTATACGAAACCTCGATAACCGTATCTGCATTGGTGTCCCTGATTGTTCTGATACTGTCCCATCCCCTGATTAGCCCCGGGCTTTCCGGATAATTCTCCAAGCTCCCTGTTTCCTGCAATACTTGCAAAACTTTCCCGATATCCAGTCCGCCCGGATGGTAGATTGCCCCTTTCCTCAAATCGGAAATGGCAACAATTTCTGCTTCGAATCCTTCGTTCTGTTTCAGCGCCTGTTTCTTATCACGCAGAATTTCCGCCAATCCCTGGCCAACAACCCCAAATCCTATAAACGCCAATTTATGTGCCAAGCATTTCCACCTCCATATTTTGGTCTATTTGTACTTTCTGTTTCTTTTTTAAAAATGTGCCCGCCGTTTGTGCCAAAATGGCTGTTCCGATCGGCAGACAGGCTTCATCCAAATCAAAAATCGGGGTATGCAGATCACGCTGTCCCCCCTCCATTGGTCCACATCCAAGGAAAAACATGGATCCCGGTATTTTTTCAGTGACATAGCCGAAGTCTTCTCCGCCAAGGCCAAATGGGCGCCTGATGATCCCCATGCCTGGATATGTCTGTGCAATGGCGTCCGTAATCCATTCATTGACGGCAGGATGATTTTTTAAAGCCGGCTCCCCTCTTTGGATACTCAATGAAAAGGACCCGCCCAAATGCTCAACGATGGAAAGCGCTTTCTTTATTTCCGATGCCAAAAAATCACGGATTTCCGGTGTATAGCTTCGAATGGTACCCTGAATTACTGCCTCAGTCGGAATGATGTTGCTTGCTGTGCCTGCATGGATTTGCCCAATGCTGATAACGGCAGCATCCAGCGCGGAAACCCTCCTGGCTGTAATTCCATACAGTGCCTGCATGACCGGGCCAAGCATCCAAATAGGATCAGTGCCAAGCTCCGGATAAGCTCCGTGTCCGCCTGAGCCATGTATTTTCACTTCAAAAACATCCACATTAGCCATACTGTAGCCATCGCTGATTTGCACTTTCCCTACCGGAAGCCATGGACAGACATGAAGTGCAAGGGCAACTTCGGCCTGGTCATAAGCCCCTGCACGGACCATGTACGGTGAACCTGAAAGTCCGTTAGTGTCGGTACTCTCCTCTGCCGGCTGGAAAATAAATTTAACCGTCCCTTTTAATTCGCCCTTTTTAAATTGGTCCGAGAGGAGGGAAGCCGCCCCCAGGAGAATGGAGGTGTGTGCATCATGGCCGCAAGCATGCATCACACCTTCAGTTCTGGACGAATAGACTGTTCGATTTTCCTCCGTAATCGGCAAGGCATCCATATCAGCCCTCAGTGCAATGACTGGTCCATCCCCAGAGGTCAAAGTGCCTAATACTCCTGTTTCAAGACCCACTCCTGTTTCTACTTCGATACCGTCTATTTCCTTTAACACATCCGCAACAAAACGGGAGGTCCCGAACTCCTGAAAGCTAAGCTCGGGATGCTCATGAAGATGACGGCGCCATTCAACCAGACGGCCAGCCAACTTATTCGCTTGCTCAACGATAGGATGATTATTTGACATCATCTCTCACCTCGATCGGAACTAGTAATCTACTTTACTTGCAAAACACTTTCTGCATGGCTAAATGCCTGTTCAAAATCTGCAATGAGGTCCTCAATTTCTTCAATCCCGCAGGAGACACGGATTAACCCTTCCGGAATGCCAACTGCTGCACGCTCCTCAGGCGTACACTCGACATGGCTTGTTGTTCGGGCCGGCCCTACTGTTGTTTCGACAGCGCCGAGATTTGCAGCACGGTTGGCAAATTGTAATTTTGGCAGCAAGTCACGGACTGTATCCACTCCGCCTTTGACAGCAAAGCTGAGCATCCCGCCAAAATCCTTCATCTGCCTTTTGGCAATATGATGGTTTGGATGTGTTTCAAGCCCTGGATAGTAAACTGATTCCACCATATCCTTTGTCTGCAGGTATTTGGCAAGCGCCATGGCATTTTTACATTGCTGGCGGACACGAAGGTGAAGCGTTTTCATACCACGGATCATCAGATAAGCTGCCATCGGATCCATTGTGGCTCCGTTGATTTCACGATAATGATAGATTTTCTCCACAAGATCGTGCGGACCGCAAACGACTCCGCCCAGCGCATCCGCATGCCCGCCGAGGAATTTCGTAGCACTATGGATAACCAGATCCACACCAAGTTTTATAGGGTTCTGATTCATTGGCGTTGCAAACGTATTATCGACAATGACAATCGCCCCGGCATCGTGTCCTGCTTTTGCCATGCGTTCGATATCAGTGATCTTGACAGTTGGATTGGTCGGTGTTTCGAGGTAGAGGATTTTACACCCTTTTGCGACCTCTGCTTCTATTTGCTCGTGATTCCCCGTTTCACAAAGAGCCACATCTATTTGCTGGCGCGGCAGGAATTCCGTGAAAATCTTGTTCGTTCCGCCATACGTATCCTTCATGGATACAATGCGGTCTCCCGGAACCAGGAACGTTGATAATGTATTGCTGATTGCAGCCATGCCAGTTGAGAAGCTTGTTGCTGATTCGGCGCCTTCAAGGATTTTTACTTTATCTTCAAATGACTGAACAGTCGGGTTTGTATTTCTTCCGTAAATATGACCCTTCTTCTTTCCAATCGCTACATCATACCACTCATCCATATCATCATAGCCATATGCCACACTGAGTACGACCGGCACCTGGGTCGCTCCATGCACCAAATAATCCTTTTCCCCAGCCCATACCGCTTTTGTACCTGCCTGAACATTTTCTTTTACCATACGATCACTCCTTCTCAGTTTTTTATTGCCAGTTTTTCGTTCTCAACTTTCAATCCGATTTCCCGCCTGGCCAATTCACTGTATGCATACAGGGCGATGGCAGTATCCTGGACTCCTGTTCCAGTTAAATCACAAACCGTAATTTCCTCGTCATTTATCCGGCCGCTTAGCTTTCCAGATGTTAATTGACCCAATTCAATAACCTGCGATTCATTCGTTACTACTCCTTTGTCAAGTGCGTGATGCAATTCTCCAAGCCTGGCACACTGTGCTTTTGTATCGCATACCAGCTTATCCGCCCGGGCAAGGACTTCTGCTTCAAGCTCCTGCTTATGCTCAGCATCTGACCCCATAGCCGTAATATGAAGGCCGGGATGGAGCCATTCCGCTTTGATCACCGGTTCTTTTGCGGGAGTCGTCGTAATGACGGTATCACTATTACGGACTAATGCTTCAGCACTCTCAGCCACTTGGACCTCAACCCCTAATTCGGCCGACATATCCAAGGCATACCTTCTCGAACGATCCTCTGACCTGGAATAGACCAGGATTTTTTTAAAGTTCCGTACGAGTTTCAGCGCCCTTGCCTGGTACCTCGCCTGGCTTCCAGCTCCTATCACGCCTACTGTTTCAATGATTTTTCTGGAAAGGTAGTTTGCAGCAATCGCTCCCGCTGCGGCTGTCCGCACCTCGGTCAAATAGCCGTTATCCAGCAGGATGGCCTGCGGGAGGCCTGTTTGGGTGCTGATCAATAGCATCAGGCCATTTCCGCTTGGAAGCCCCAGCTTATAATTATTGAAAAATCCGGAAGATACTTTGATCGCAAACATGTCTTCCCCTTTTACATAAGCGGTTTTGACATCCACTTCCCCATTTTGGTCGTGCAGGTCCACGCGCATAATCGGCGGCATGACGGCTTCATCTTCTGCAAGCTTCGTAAATCCTGCTTCCACAATTGCAATCGCTTCTTTGTTCAGCTGCACATACTGCTTAAGTTCCTGTTCTGTAAAAATTAGCATCTCTCTGCTTCACCTCCTAGATTTTTGAAAGTGATGCTTCTTTTATATATAAGTGCCTAGGGAGTTCTGCAAATGTTTCGCATCCATTCTCGGTTACCCTGAATGATTCACTTGCTTCGAAACCGTATTGATCAAGCCAGATACCAGGGATCAAATGGAATGTCATATTGGGCTGAAGGATGGTTTTATCTCCTTTGCGGATGCTCGCCGTATGCTCACCCCAATCTGGCGGATAGTTCAGACCCATGGAATATCCAAGACGCGATTCCTTTATAATTCCGCTCTTTTCAATCGATTTTTTCCATGCTTCCTCAATTTCTTCACAGGCAATCCCGGGCTTAATCATGTCCAGACAAGCGTTCAGTCCCTCGACAACCACTTCCGAAAGTGACATGATTTTTTCGGAGGGCTGGCCGATATGGACCGTTCTGGCAAGAGGAGAATGGTAACGCTTATAGCATCCGGCCAATTCCAGGATCACAAGCTCGCCTGATTTATAACGCTGGTCCGTCCAGGTTAAGTGCGGAGTTGAAGTTCTTTCCCCGGATGGAAGAAGAGGCATGATTGCCGGGTAGTCCCCTCCGAATTCTTCCGTGCCTGTTATTTGTGTATGAAAGATTTTCGCTGCCACATCACATTCACGTACACCTTCATTCACCAGCTCAATTCCTGCTGCCATTGTTTTCTCCACAATTTTGGCTGCTTTCTTCATATACTCGATTTCTGTATCGGACTTTATAATACGGACCCAGTTTACCAGCAGGGATGCATCCCGGAAACTTGCATTTGGAAGTCCCTTCTTCAGCTGCTCATAGCACTTTGCCGTGAAATAATAATTATCCATCTCAACACCAATGAAACGATTCTGCTGTCCGATTTGCTTTAAAATTTCTGCCACAAAATCCATTGGATGTTTGGTTTCAGATTGTACATAATCGTCAGGGTAGGGAATAATATTTTCATGATATAGCCATGTCGTGACCTTGGCTCCATTTGCATCCTGCCCGCGACCGATCCAGATCGGCTGTTCCTCATCAATGATGATGACAAGCATTTGATGCACGTAGAAGGACCATCCGTCATAACCCGATAGATAATTCATATTAGCGGGATCGGTAATAAGCAATACTTCAATCCCTTCTGCTGCCATTCTTTCTTTTGTTTTCAAGATTCTCATTTTAAACTCTGCTGTTCCAAATGACATGGTGGCTCTCCCTCCTGCAAAACCGGATATTTTATTAAGTTTGTAGGTTTATTATAGTGTCAGGATAAAAAAACTATCATCTGCAAAGTTGTATGAAAATTCAAATTTTATTTTAGTCAAACTATCGAAAGGTTTTAAATTTTTAAAATATTTATAAGTAAATTTTCCTGCAAAAAGATTAATAGACAAGTTGGGTGATTGGTTGGAAGCAAAAAAAATGCGGAAAAAAACCGCAAAGGATTTTTCCGCATTTTTTTAATATTATTAAGGTTGACCTGCCATTACGGCATGTTCTCCTATTTTCCAAATCTTTATGCTCAGATCCAAAAGAAATAAATCATCCGGATCAATAAGGGACAAGCCAGTCAAGGATTCAATCTTCCTTAGCCGGTACAGCAGGGACTGCCGGTGGAGATTTAGTGATCTCGCTGTCTGACTTACATTCCCATGACATTGATTATAAGCGATGAAAGTTCCAATCAAATCCATGTGCCGCTGCTCATCATATTGTACAAGAGGCTCAATAGTTGACATAATAATATCTTCCATCTCTTTATTGCCAGCCAAATTTAACAGCACCCTGTCCACTCTAGTTTGCTCATACATCATCCGCTGCCCGAAACCCTTTTTCCGCCGGCCAATGCTTAAAGCAGTGCCAGCATGACGGAAGCTTTCACCAAATCCTGAAATGCCTTCAAACGCATTGCCGATGCCCCACGATATGACAACTTCAGGAAGCAAATTTCCCAGGCGCCGTTCGACAAGATCAAGGAAATTTGTAGCGTTTTCATTTTCCTTCACCCCTGGTGTTTCCAGAAAAATGACAAGCTGTTCACCCTGATAGGTCATCAGTATGTCCTTTTTAAGAGACTGGGCGGCATAGTAGACTTCTTCTTCGATATATTGAATCATGCTTTCAAGCCAATGTTCGTAGGAATCGTAGTCCTGCTTGCGCTTTTGGAATAAAATTTTCATATTTTCCGGATACCCGACAATACACACATATGGGAGTTTAAGATTATATCCAAGCAATTTTGCCCTTGTATCGGCTTGTTCAAGTGATAGGAATTCGCCCTTAGAAAGCTCATGGACAAAATCGCTGCGAAGGCGCATTTTTGTCTCTTCAATGGCATTTCTCCTTGAAAGCCAAAGAGCAATCGTAGTTGCAGCGTGCTCTAACACGTTAACCCGAAAGAGAGTGAGAAAGGATTCGATTGATTCCGAACTGGGAACCAATACAAAAATATAGCCTTGTGGATTGTCGGCTACCTGGAGCACCGGAATTTGAAAAACAATCCGGTTTTCTATTTTAATCATTTGGAACTTCTGAAACATAGGATCTCCTTTTAATAGAGTGTTTTCTGTCCTTGATGGAAGAATTCCTTGCAGGACATATTTTTTCCACTCCTTTATAAAGGATTGTGTATGGATGCTTTTTTCATGAAGGGTGCCTGATCGGTCTGTAATGACGAGCGGATGCCCGATATGCTTTTCAACGAATTTTGAGATACCCCTCAGATCGGTGTCTTTTAGAATGAGATTAAGAAGTTCCTGCTGAACCTTTTCTGATTTTTGACGCTCTTTATATTCGATGTCATTAATCTCTTTCATTACCAATTCGATAATACTGGAAAAACGGATTTCCCATGGAAGTTCAATAATAATAAAATTATTCATTTCAGCCAGTTCTATGACCTCAGTCGGAATATCAAAAATGTATCTTCCCAAAGCAACCATCAGGGCCGAAGCGTCAGAGTCGATCACATCCTGAACAAACCTTTTGAAAGTTTCAGGATCCTGCCCGCAGCCTATCCCTGTCGTTAATACCGCTTCATTTTTTCGGACAAAGTTTTCCACTGGCATTTCTATGGCCGAAATCCATTGGATATGCCGTTTTTCAGCATATTCCTTTCCGGTAACAATCTTGGCACTATTGAGAATCTTGTATTTTAGGACATCTTTAACTGTTAATCTCATGTTGGCTCCCCTCTGAACACCTTAAGATTAAAATAATAAAAGACTTTTATTATAGGAAACCATATTCAGATAGGAACGTCTACTATAAATTTCCCGCAATGCCTGCTTATATTTTATTAATATAATAAATTCAGTATTTTTCCATATGTCCGGTTATAGCCATAGCCTTCATTTCAGCCACTTATTTACTCACACCATTACAGATGGCATAATCCTGAATGATCCGATGTATGACTGAAAGATCCACATTATGTCCGCTGATGATTACAGCAACATCCCCCTCCTGCCGGGGAATCTTTCCCCCTAAAACCGCTGCAACTCCAGTAGCTGCTGCTCCCTCCATAATCATTCTGTGCTTATCCATCATAAAAGCCATGCTGTATGCAATCTCCTCTTCGGGAATCAGATAAGCGTTATCCATGTATTCCTGAACCATACGAAGTGTGTAGCAGTTATCCAGACCGATTCCCCCCAGCAAGCTGTCAGCCAGAGTCTCACTCTCTTCAAGCACTACCGGTTTCCCTGCCTTTAAACTCTCATACATTACAGCGGATTTTTCCATACATACACCTGAAACCTTTATCCCTCTGTCATTTGATTTAAGTGCGAGCCCAACCCCTGAAAGAAGCCCGCCGCCTGAAAGAGGGACAATTACATCTGATACATTCGGAAGTTCCTCCAAAATTTCCAAACCAATCGTTCCCTGTCCTGCAATCACGTGAGGATCATCGAACGGCTGAATCACAGTCAGCCCTTCCGTCCTCTCCAGCTCATAGCATCGCTCCCCGGCGGCATCCTGGCTGTCACCGTAAATTTCTATTTTAGTTCCCAGCCTTTTTAAAGAATCTACCTTAGCTTTTGGGACACGGTTGGATATGCAAACAACTGCCTCGATTCCAAGCTTTTTCGCCACATAGGCAACAGCCATGCCATGGTTCCCTGTAGAATAGGTGGCAACTCCCCGTTCTCTCGCTTCAGGACTTAAACTCAAAATTTTATTCGCTGCCCCTCTGACTTTAAAGGCGCCGATTTCATGAACATTCTCCAGTTTCAAAAAAACCCTCCGTCCCAATTTCTCAGACAGGATAGCCGATTGAATCAATGGAGTCTTATCTACAAGGGAAGAAATTCGTTTCTTTGCTTCCCAAATATCGCGGATGGAAATATCTATTCTTTCCTTTACAGATCTTGAATGCATCATGTTCTCCTCCCAAAAAGAATTTCCTTGCCCTAATAATAGTTCGATATTTCAGAAAATTCAATTGTCAAAAGTGCTAATAAAAGGGGAGATGTTTTCATACAACTTTTTTAAATACTTTGGATGGTATACTTATCAATTATGCCTTACATGACATATAAAAGGTAAAAAACTCGCCCTAAATGACGAGTTTTCACTATTCTTTATTTTTATGAGATGGATTTTTTAACCGCCATGAGTTAATTCTATCTAAAAATAAATTCTCTCCGTTATACAAAATCACCTGTTTTTCAGTGGAAGAACAGTCCAAGTGGCATTGAAATTGACAACTATTCCGGCACAATTCTTATTAAAATATAATGTCAATTGCAATGACAAAAACGATAAAAGGCTAAGGCCTTCATAAACAAGAAAAATGACGTGTGCCAATTCACACGTCAAGCACCCGAAAACAGAAATTCAATCAGATTCATCTTCTAATCTAGCTAATCAAATTCCCCCTCAGCCATGGACGGGCACGGTAAAAGCCAATCGGGATTTGGATAAAGCTGGTTTTTCCCTGTGATTCGAACTGCTGTCCTTTTTCCGCGGGGCGATATGCCGCAGGAACGCTTAAGCACCTCCAGAATCGATTTACCGACGTTTCAGCAGAAATATCAGCCGCAAAAAAGCTCGGATCCATAATGCTTTGAGCTTTTTTTATAGCACCACTTTGTTGAAGATTAGCACCCGTTCGTTGAACAAGATGGAAACCGAGATTGATAAGCAAACTAAACTAATCTCCAATAGCGTATATATGTTTCTTTTGTTTTATCGCATCTTCGCATAGTTCCTTTAATTCTTGTGCAAAATTCCTTATTTCACATTGTTTTTCTCCAGCTAAATTGTATTTATTAATTAAAGCTTCGCAAACTACTAATAAATCTGGAATCTTATCTCTATATATTATTGTTTGACGGTAAGGGTCAAGTTTCAAAAGAAGATTAAAGTCATTACCAGAACCCTTTTCAATATTTATTAAGTAAGCGTGTGTTCTTTCGTTAAAATGAACAAATTTTTCTGCCTTTGATGCTTCTTTATCGGTTACTCCAATTACAAAATCTATTCCACACATTGCTATCACATCCCTAAAACCTAATAACAGTAATTAAAATAATTTTAACCATCCTTATTCTGCTAACCTGCTTGTTAGTTGAATAAGCTCTCCTATGATTTTAACATAAATATCCAAAAAACATCTTCTGTTACCCTGCTAAAAGGGGTGCAAATTCGAGTGCTATAACACCCCTAAATTTATGTAAAAGCTTATATATCAAGAAAAATATGCAGCCCGATTCAGCTGCGAATTAGGCTGCTAATTTGTGTGTGAATAAAGATTTTGTACTCGAAAACCGAACCCGTTAATTATATACCTAGCGATTTTATGTCAGCTTTTTGTTGAAAATGCAGTTACATAAAACCCTATTCAGTAATTTCCCAAGCTGGATTCCAAACTACTTCCCACAAATGTCCGTCAGGGTCCTGGAAGTATCCAGAGTACCCTCCCCAAAAGGTATCGTGTGCTGGAACTGTTATAACTGCACCAGCTTTATCTGCCTGTTCCATTATTTTATCGACCTCTTCCTTACTCCCTACGTTATGACCAAGGGTAAATTCAGTAGGGCTTTTGGGTGTTTGATTTAAGTTTGTATCATGAGCAATATCCTTACGATTCCATATGGCAAGTTTTACTCCATATTGTAAATCAAAAAACGCAACAGCCCCATGCTCAAATTCTTGACCTACTATTCCTTCTGTTGATAGTCCCAGTCCATCCTGATAAAACTTCAATGACCTTTTCAAATCATCTACACCCAATGTAATAACTGAAATTCGCGGTTTCATTTAATGCCTCCTAAAAAATGTTCTCTGTTCATTTTAAAATACGGGGGCTAACAAATCGAATATTTATTGAACCAACATCGGGTATTTCTTCCAAAGTGAATAACCCTGTACCCGTTCACCGATATATCAGGCTGACAGTATCCTTGTCAAATTTCAGGAATTTACAGCCCTCCCCTGGAAATACTAAACAGGTAACGGCATTTTCATTGGAGGTCACAAACTTGAACAGCACCTGGCTATCGATCATACCATTTATAATCGTAATCGGAATGTCCATCTGGTTAAAGAATATCCTGCCGGGATTGGTGGCGGGCATCCTTGTTGGCTCCATACTAGTGTCTGCGGACCTGCTGGCGGGCACGGAACAGTCGGTCACTTATATTGTGACGACGCTTTCCGATGAAACGAATATCAAGATAGTCGGATTTTTATATTTGTTCGGCGGGCTTGTGGGAATGATGAATATTGCGGGCGGCATTAAGGGTTTTTCCGAATGGGCCGGCAGACGGATCCGCTCTGAACGCGGTCTTCTTGTGTTCATCTGGATCACTCTCCCGTTCACCTTCATGATGCCGATGTTTCGAATCATGATGATCGGGCCCATTATCAAATCCTTGATTAAAAAAATGAACCTGTCCAAGCAGAAAGTCGGCATGACTCTTGATATTTCAACCGAATCCGTGATTGTACTGCTTCCGGTTGCGACTGCTTTTGTGGGCTTCATGGTATCCCTTGTTGAAGGCGGCATCAGCGGGCTGGATCTGGATATGTCCGCATATGAGATCTTTTTATTAAGTATTCTGTTTAATTTTTACGCAATCATTATGCTGCTGATTGGGATTGTGCAGACGTTTTGGCGCCGGAAAAAGACTGGAGAGCAAAAAGCTGAAGCCCATACCGATTTGGAGGAAAAAGAGCATGAATTCCACCGGATGGGAATTAAGAAGGAATTATCGCTTGTCAAAGCCCAGCCATGGCATTTGATTTTCCCTGTAGTTTTATTGCTCGCCTTTTCTCTGTTACTCTTATGGCAGGATGGAATGTCGCAGGGTGCAAATACGATATTCGAAGCATTTTCCATGGCCGACGCTACATTTGTAATGCTGCTGGCTGTCTTTATCACCCTCGTCTTAACCTTTATTTTCTACATACTCAGACGGGAAAAAATGAACGAAATTCTTTATCATTTTTACGATGGAGGCAATCAGATGATGGAGGCGATCAGCCTCCTCATCCTGATTTGGGCCCTGACACTGGCGGCGGAGGATCTTGGTTTTTCAGATTTTATCGGGAGCTCACTCGGAAGCTTTCTGCCAGCTTATCTGACACCGGCTGCTATCTTTGTGCTAGGGTCTGTGGTCGGCTACTTTATTGGAAGCTCATGGGGAACCTGGGGTCTGTTCATGCCGCTCGGAATTACTCTCGCGGTTTCGACCGGCGCCTCCATCCCGCTTACCGTTGGAGCCGTGTTCGCAAGCGGGGCATTCGGTGCGCTGACGTCACCGCTTGGTGATACAACCATTACCACTGCTTCTATTCTGGATATGGACCTCGTGGACTATGCCCGATATAAATTGAAGGTTTCAGCTATTGGGGCTGTGCTTGCAGCTGCATTATTTATTGCGGCAGGGTTGTTGATTTAATAGACAGTCTGATCCTTTGCTTAAAACTTAAGTAATCCAACTTGGCGCTTATTTGAATTGGTGAGATAGGGAGCCACTTCTGACTCAAAAAGCCGGATACCGTGGTTCTGTGTCTGAACCCGGGCCAACTTCTGACACAAAAAGCTGGAAACCAACAATCTGTGTCCGAACCTGAGCCAACTTCTGACTCAAAAAGCTGGAAACCAACAATCTGTGTCCGAACCTGAGCCAACTTCTGACTCAAAAAGCTGGAAACCGCGGTTCTGTGTCCGAACCCAAGCCAACTTCGGACTCAAAAAACCGGATACCGCGGTTCTGTGTCTGAACCCGAGCCAACTTCGGACTCAAAAAGCAGAAAAACATGGTTCTGTGTCTGAACCCGAGACTACTTCTGACACAAATAGTTGAAAACCCTGGATCTGAGTCCGAACCCGAGGCTACCTCTGATTAAACACTAAAAAGGCGATCCTCCACCCGGAGAATCGCCAAATTCTATTCCTGCTTCCTATTCCGAATCTCCTTTTCAACCTTTCGCAGCGCCTTTTTCGACCCTCTCTCCAGGTCATGCTGCAGCTTCCGTTCATGGTAACTGGTAAATAAGGTATTCCTGTCATACCCTTCCGGATATAGCTCGCTTGCTTTAATGTCCAATTCAATCCGCTTGCTGTTGACTTCCACTATTTCATTTTTATAAAACAGCTTGATGTTATTGAATTTATCTATGGGCTCATACACAATGGCATAATCATCCTGGCTAATCACTTTTACCCGGTCACCAATTTCATATTGAATCACATCCTCGGTATGCTCCACTTCAATCAATGGCTTCCTTACCTTGTTCTCTCTTACTGCTTCCAGATTATAATCCTTATTTTCAATATACAATTGCGCGCGCTGCAGGACATGTTCGCGGATATTCATTTTTCTGGAAATCCAAAGCGCATTGCTCTCTCCTGATTCACCTATTAAAAGCTTATACATCGGTCTCAATTCCGCACTGTCGAATAACATGGCAGCGTTCATAAAATCATCATGCATTTCAGAATACCGTTTAATCTCACCGTAATGAGTAGTGGCAACCGTGATGCATCCCATATGATAAAACTCTTCCAGAATCGCAATGGCCAATGCAGCCCCTTCATTCGGCTCTGTTCCGCTGCCAATCTCATCGAATAAAAGCAGCGTATTATTAGTGGAAGCACTCATGATCTCGGAAATATTTTTCATATGAGAAGAAAACGTGCTTAGGGCGTTCTCGATGCTCTGATTATCACCAATATCAACAAAGACATTGTCAAAGATGGCGATTTCACTTCCCGGCTTCGCCATAATATGAAACCCGGACATGACAGCCAGTGTAAGGATTCCGATAGTCTTTAGGACGACGGTTTTCCCGCCCGCATTGGGGCCTGTTATGACTAAGCTTCTATAGTCCTTCCCGATTTCAAAATTCAGCGGGACAACATTTCCTTCCAATAAAGGATGTTTGCTTCCTACTAATTTGATATACCCATGATTATTAATCGCCGGTTCAATACCGTCTGTACTTTTGCTGTACTTCGCTTTCGCAAAAATCATGTCGTACTGGCTGATGCATTCAATATTGATGCGGATCTCATGAATGGATTCAAGAATCGCTCCTGAAAGTGTGGCCAGTATTTGATATTCCTCCACTGACTCCTCCGATTTCAGCATGGCCAATTCCACATTAAGCTTTGAAACGGCATCAGGCTCCATAAAAACAGTCGACCCTTTTGAAGATGTTTCAACCACTGTTCCGGCTACCTGATTTTTAAAAGATGCTTTTATCGGAATCGTAAAACGGTCATCCTTTTTACTGATATAAAATTCTTGAATATATTCCTTATTAGAACTGCTCCGCAAGAACTTATTCAATCGTTCTTCAATTTTCTCTTCGGTTTTGGCAATATGGTTTCTGATCCGTTTCAGCTCTTTGCTGGCACCCGAATCAACCATGTTTCCTTTGATTGCATACAAGATCTCTTCTTCGATATTTCTAAATTCTGTCATAGATAACGCATACGTGTAGAGAACTGGCGCAAAGAATTCTTTATCTGCCATAAACTTTTTGATTTTCCTGCATCCTCTTAGAAAATCGGATACAGCGTTTAACTCTGAAGGAGTTAATATGATCCCTTTTTCCACTTTTTCAATAATGCCTGTGATATTGGAAATGCCGGTTAATGGCAGATGCTTTTCGGCGTCCAGCAGCCTTCTCGCCTCGCTTGTTTCGTTTAAGCGGTTGCGGACGGCTTTTATACTCGAGCTCGGCTCCATCTTATCGATTAGCGCTTTCCCTAAACTGCTGACGCAATGCTGTTTTACTTTATTTTTCAATTCGTGGTATTGCAATTTATCAAAGGTCATTCCATTCATTCTCTCTGCCTCATTCCAAATAAAATAGCCCGCAAAAGCCTTCCCCACCCCAATGTGAATTGGGCAGAAAGCTTCCGCGGGCGTTCTACTTTTCGAACAGGCATAAACAAACTAAACCCTAAAAAAGAGACATAGTGTCTAAATCTGCACGAATATATAGAAATGGAAGCAGTCTGATAGCAGGTATTCAAACATGTCATGTTTGAAAAAAGGCATTCTTAATAAACTGGCAATAACCAGAAAATTAGCACCTAATTCAACTAAACAATTAGTTGACACCTGCAATCGACATACTTCACCACACCTTTTAATAATATGAAATTAATGTAGCACGGAACTGCCGGTTCAGTCAATCTTCATTCTGAAAATTTGAATTAATGGCAAAAGAAAAGCACACCTTTACTGCAAAAGGTGCACTTTCTTATGTTATTCCTTACTCTGTTTCCTCTTCAGTTTCATCTTCGCTGTCTTCTTCAGTGCCTTCTTCTGTTCCGGTATCTTCAGTTTCTTCTGTGTTCGTCTCGTCAGTGTCCTCTTCATTGCTGCAGCCTGTCGCCACACCTGTAATCATTAAAGCTGCCATCAATGCTAAAATCCATTTTTTCATTTTCATTTCCTCCTTGGCTGCTATATTTCTTACAGTAGTTATCATAGAAAAAATTGAACTGAAAAAGAAGAGTAAAATCCATTTTTTTACATGCCTTAACCTTCTTTTAAGAAAGTTTATGAAAATAATACATAGCTTTTTCAAATAGCGGGACTTACAGCCCTTCACAAATCGGCAAGTTGGCACTCGGTTTTCTTAAATAAAGGATTTTGTTGTCTATCTGTTTAACTATAAATACTGGATTGAATTTGGCAGTGTCATAAGGGGAGAAATAGACAATGAACATTGGATTGGGATTAATACTTGCACCCATCTCATTAATTTTAATGATAATGGGGACCATCTCACTTAAAAAGAGGGATAGACTGATTGGCAAAGGATTGTTATTAGTGGGAGTCATCATTTTATTTGGTAGTTTTATATTGCTGGCTTGTTTTTATGACCCGTATGCAAATCACATTCGTTCATAATAGAACGCAAAAAAGCATCATACAAATTGATGCTTTTTTCTAAAACGCTCTGCTGCCGATAATCTTCTTTAACGCCTGCACTCTCTCAGGATTAATGGCATTCTCATAGCTGGATTGGAAACGTACACCAGAACCAAAGTGAACTTCAGTTACAGGCACTTTTTCTATAAACGCTTTAATATTTTCAGCTGATAGACCGGCCCCAGCCATAATTTTTAAATGGCTATCTGCCGTAAGCTCATGCAGACGCTTCAGTCTTTCTGCTGCATCTGCAGCACTTCTTTGGCCGCCGGATGTAAGGATTCTCGAAATCTGCGGATACTCCTTGATCACTTCCAGAGCCGCAAATTGGTCATCCGTCTCATCAAATGCCCTGTGGAAGGTAATATCCAGTCCATCTGCGGCTTGAATTAGCCGATTCAAATGTTCATTATGTACTTTGCGATCAGGTGTGAGGACGCCAAATACTGCACCTGCTGCTCCTAGCTTCTTGCAGACCTTAATATCCTGAATCATGATTTCTATGTCCACTTCCGAATAGCAAAACCCGCGGCTGTGCGGGCGGATCATCACATTTACTGGGATCTTTAGTTCTTTGCACACTCTTTCAATAACTCCATAACTCGGGGTAAGGCCGCCTTCTGCCAGCCCGGTTACCAGTTCAATTCTGCCTGCCCCGGCCTGCTCTGCAATCCGCGCATCACTGAGGGTGTCGGCAATCACTTCTATTATCATTTTCCGCATTACTCCTTCTTACAAATACTTAACTGAACTTTTCTACTATTAGATTAAAGAATACAATAGCAAATATCAAGGTTATCAGGATCATAAGGACCAGCGAGAGGACTTTCGTATATTTTTTGGCTCCTTCCGAAATCTCGGGCTCCTCCTTATACATCCCCCGCCTCCCCCATAAGAGGCTTTCTTCTGGATCAAAATAACTCCAAAGCAATACTCCGTACACAGGAATAAATAAGAAAAAAATCACAATGAAAGCTGCCATTTTCTCATCTCCTTTACTGTATTACGTTTCAGTTTTCATAAGGTTTCGTGTTTCCAATTTGTTTATTTCAAAGTAATTCGGATACATTAATTACATATATCAAAAGGGAGGCTAAATAGATGAGCGAAAATACCCCAAAGGATGTAAACCGCATTCAGGAGGAAGCACAAAAACAGGACCGCGAAGCGAAGAAAGCCCAGGAAGTTGTGGATGATGCCATTTCCAAAATGACTCCGCAGCGGCAGTACGAAAAAGAAAAGGAACAGAATAAGCGATAAAGTGAAACTTCAATCAGTGGGGGTTTTCCTTATCCCCCACTGATTGTTAGTTGAGGCCCACAGGACAAGGAAGGCAACGGCAATGATACATCGCACGACCGAAAGCGGCAGCTTTTGGGAGGACGTGGCGTTCTTAGTCTTCGTCCTTCTTTCGGGCCTTTACGGGCAGTTTGACCACCGCTTATTCTCCTTTGATTCCTCTGAGTCTTGAGTGGGGGGCTTACTGCCCGTTAGACTGCGATAAAAAAAGCCGTAATCCTGCTCGCCAAGCAGGATTACGGCTTTCAATTGTCCCGGACTCTTTTCTGTTCGGCTCTCTGCAAATATTGCATAGGTAAATAAGTTATAAAAAAGACAACTAACGCAGCTGCTTCAAGCGTTGCATAATACCAGACACCATTCCCGAAAAATGAGAGCAGGGTTTTGGTTTCTGTCGGGCTCGCCAAATAGAAGTAATTGGTCCCCAGCAGCAGATTTAAAAAGAAGACTGGCACCGCAATTATGTTAAGCGTTAAAAAGCCGGTCAGCACTGCTTTCTTCGGCACCCTGTATCCTTCAAACAAAATAAAATATAGTACGGCTAATGGAATGGCTGAATGATGAAGAAAGTATTTGATGTAGCGGTAATGAGGAAATTGGTAAACCATATCAGGTGTCACCATGCTTAAAATGGGAGGAATTGTACCAACAAAATACAGCAGCCAAAAAGCCTTTTGATTAGGCTTTAAAAATAGGAAAAGTGCAATGAATGTGCTCAGGGAACATAACTGGAGCGGCAGATTTGACACATCCCACTGATCGGTCAGGACCAGCCATACATGATAGGTCACTTCACAGGCAAGCAACGTAAAAAACAGCGTCCATTTAATGATTTTCTGATATGCTCTAAGCGCCTGTCTGTAATAAACCAGCCACCAGGCTGTAAAAAAGAAAAGAAACAACGTAACCAGATGCATAAGCGAAAAAATTTCAAAACCCTGCATTCCCGTTACCGAAAACATGATGTCATCACCCCTCAATATTCATTGAAGTGCTGTTTGATTCATTGTATTCACGGCTGGGAAAATTAACACGGTTCATATGCGGAAAAATTGAATGGATGCCCATGGCAGAAAGGGATTAAAACAAAAAACAGCAGAGTAAATTCAATCTGAATTCCTCTGCTGTTTCAATTTTACCCATGAAGTTCTTCAAATGCCTGATACACATTGGCTCTTACCTTAATGCCATTCAGATTAATGCCGAGCGCAACAATCGTCTGTGCCACTTCCGGGCGGATACCTGTAATAATGGTTTTAACGCCGACAAGCGATAAGGCTTCAATTACTTTAAACAGCTGATCTGCGACCATGGTATCGACAATCATTACACCGGAAAGGTCTAAAATTAAATGAGACAGCTTAAGGTGTGCAGATTGTTTTAACGTTTCTTCCATTAACAGCCGGGCTCTCCCTGTATCAATATTCCCAATTAAAGGCAGTATGCCCACCCCTTTTGAGAGTGGAACAACCGGGACAGATAACTCAAGGAAAGCCTGCTTTGCATTCTCGAGAGTTACCTGATGGAATTTGACATAAGCCATGCTGAAACAATGAATGGAATGATCCAGCAGGGGGTCTATCAAATAGACTACCTTTATAACCTCTGATGCTGTCATTTTATGCTCCATCATCGTTTCTTCAAGTTCATTCCAGATATATTTCCGGTAATATCCCGCATCCTTTAAAGCTTCATCCAAAGGGATTCCGAGCTTATAAAAATACTCTCCTGTCTCCTTGCACCATTTTTCAATCTTCTCCATTGCTTCATCTTTGTTCTCATGATTCAGCAATGCTACACCGAACAATTCAATAAACTCAGCACGAATCTGAACAATGTGCGATTCCATCTTGTCAGCCTGAAGTCTCTCTGTTTCAGTCATCTCGACCCCGCTCATTCGATCCTTATGCAGCTTTTTCGCTAATATATCCTTCTCTTTTAAAATCTTTTCCCCTAAAAGAAGCATCTGATTATTCATTTTCTCCCCCTATAGCACCTGGATTTAATCTTAACAATGAGAACGCTTCATCTTATACCTAAACATATACCATTACCCGGTTATTTTATTTAATAAACCTTTGAGTAAATATTTTAAGGAATATTTGTGATTACCTGCCCCTTTTTCGATGGAAGTTTTGGCGTAATTCCTCCTGATTAACTGCCGCGTCCCGCCTCTGTCCGCCCATTTTCACCATGGACACTCACCCGCCTTATCCCGCTTTGAATATAGTGTAGGAGTTAGAGGGGGTGACTAAGATCAGCCATTTATATACTGCCAGCTCCTCCAGCCTGCAGAGTTTAGAAGATTGGCAGCTGAATGCCTTAGATAAATTCCGGAAAAAGATGACCGACAGAGAAAAACCCTTCCCCTGCATCCCTGCGACCATCGGGTTTGCCAAAAATCAGCTTCGATTTGGATTTGCAGACGATCCGGGAAACCCGGCCTCCATACAGCAGACAGCATCCATCCTGAAGGAATTCACAAAGCACTCAAGAGATTATGGAAGCTACACGTCACTGATCATTTTTTTTAACCAAAAGGAGCATTTGAGTGTGGAGGAATATGAGCAGCTTTTTTGGGATGGGCTGACGGGGCTGTCTGAGATTGATGAAGTGGAATGGCCAAACGAAATCCCAAAAGACCCGCACGATCCGCTTTGGGAATTCTGCTTTCACAGGGAAAAATATTTTGTGTACTGTGCCACCCCTGCTCATAAAAATCGGCAGAGCCGCCATTTTGATACGATGATGCTGGCCATCACGCCGAGATGGGTTCTGCAGGAGTTCATGAAAAAAGAAACATTAGCGTCCCGCCTTAAAAATCAGATCCGCAAACGGCTCCAACATTACGATGCCATCCCTATCCATCCTGACTTGAACAGTTATGGCGCCGATGACAATTTTGAATGGAAACAATATTTTCTTCGCGATGATGACACCGCGATTTCCAAATGCCCCTTTCAGAGGCTGCTGGGAACTTTCAAGCATAACTAGATGGACAGAATCCGATTTCTGTCCTTTATGTGTCTTTTTGATCAAAATAAAGAGTGCCGTCCTGCTGGACTTGTGCGAAAAATACATCTTCAACAGAGCGGATATCCGCTTTTTTCAGTTCCCCTTCAAGCCAGTTTTCATCTAATTCTAATTTCGTCAGATTTTCTGAATTGACTTTTCCATCCGCAATCACTTCCGTCGGCAAAGAAAAAAGAGCCCTGTTTGGACTGCTTATGTTTAGATCCTTTTTCGTCACAGCCTGTTGACTTGTCTTTTTTAACACAGACAGGTCTCCGTTTGTTTCGAGGATGGCGTAATCAACATCCTTAAAAGAAAAGATATCCTTTTGCCGTAATAGCGCCTGAAGCTCATCCAGATCCACCCTCGCTGTTTTAAGAGCAGATTCCATGATTCTGCCTGCTTTAATGACAATCAAGGGATCCCCTGTTGTAACTGACCGTCCCTGTTTCGACTTAAGGTCGATCATATCCATTACAATGGTGAAAAGCGTCCAAAAAACCAGTGCGATGACTCCATCCTTGATTCGGGTACTGTCATTCACAGCAAGGTTTCCGCCGATTGACCCAATTCCGATGGCGGACGCCCAGTTGAAAAAGGTCATTTGTCCAATTTCCTTCCGACCCATCAGCCTTGCGAGCAAAAAAAGCACTAAAAACGAGATGGTTACACGGAGTATCGTTTCACTAACAGGCATACTTAACACACACACCTTTCAAATTTTAAAAGAGACTTATGCCTCCCTGGAGCAATACAGCCAATCCACAATATTAAGTCAGCATTTTTATCACTTCATCAGCCGTCACGATCACAGCGAACTCCTTGTGCAATGCCGCGAGCTCCAATTCCTGCACGGTCTCCGCAGAATGGACAACCCCCTTATGATCAGTGATGTCAAAAGCGGCAACCGCATCTGATGCCAAATACGTTATAAACCCTAAATTAGCGCTCATTCTCGTTGTGGTTGAGACACAATGCTGTGTGGACAGGCCTGTGATGACAACCGATTTGATCAGCTGCTGCCGTAATTGTATTTCAAGCTCTGTGCCGATGAAAGCACTGTTTACATTCTTTGTAAAAACCTGTTCCCCGTATTTTGGTGCCAGCAGGTCCATAAATTGGATTCCCGCCTCATTTTTATGATAAAGAGGCGATTGCGGGTCAAGCGACAAATGCTTTGAAAAGAAAATGGGCCACTGCCGCTTCCTCCATTCAGTCAGCAGGCGAAACATATTGTTTTCTGCCTGGGGATTGTTCCTCTTCCCCCAGTAAGGGTCATCAAATCCCTTTTGCATGTCCAAAATCAACAGTGCTGTTTTCATCCTTGTCTCTCCTCGTGTTAATATAATTATATTTTCTATATAATTCACTTCTTTCATGCATCGGGCTAATTGTAAACAGAAGTTGAGGTTCAGTTTATTTTCATTTTGTAGAATAGCCATTGAAATTAGTTTTAGGAGGCATTCATGTGAAAAAACTGCTGCATGGGGTAACAGATTGGGTTTCCACCAAACGGGGAATGTGGATTACGATTATCGGCTGGCTTGTGCTGATGATCGGCTTAAGTGCAGGTCCGATGCTTGGAGATTATAAAACAAATAATTTCCAGTCACTTCCTGATGAGGCGAAATCCATTATTGCCCAGAATAAAACAGAAGAATATTTTCCAAACAAACAAGGAACTCCGGGCATATTGGTTTTCCATAATGAAAATGGCGAGGTTCAAATCGAAGAAGCTAAACAGATTCTGGAAGGAATCATGAAAGAAGATATCGATGGAATCAAGACGATTATCGATATCAGCAAGCTTCCGCCGCAAGCACTAGGTTCTTTCATTTCTGAAGACAAGTCCACTTTAATAGTGCCGATGGAGCTAGAACAGGGACTTGGCAATGACCAGTATGCCGAGATTAATGATCATGCCTCAAAAGTCGGCAATAAAATTGCGGAGGATCTCGAAAGCACCTCCTTTTATATCACCGGTCCAGCCGGTATTGCCGGAGATACAGTCAAGCTGTTCGAACAGGCTGACTTTGTTCTCCTGATTGCGACTGTTGTCATCATTCTTGTCCTGCTTATAGCCATTTACCGTTCACCATTGCTTGCCATCATTCCGCTTCTCGCGACGGTGATTGTCTACCAGGTCGTGAACCAGAGTGTTGCATTAATGGGTGCCGGCGGACTTGAGATCAATAACCAGACAACCTCCATCATGAGCATTTTGCTGTTTGCTGCCGTGATTGATTATTCATTATTTGTGTTCTCCCGTTACCGCGAGGAGCTTAACCATTTCGAGAACAAATATGAAGCCATGAAGCATGCAATGCGCGCAACCGGCGAGCCTGTTTTCTTTGCGGGCGGAACGGTTCTGGCTGCTATGCTGGTTCTGTTCTTCGCGGATTTCCGTGATTATCAGAACTTTGCCCCGATTTTTGGAACAGCGATGTTTTTTATCATGCTGGCTTCCGTTACATTGGTTCCAGCTTTATTCACCCTCTTCGGACGCAAGGCATTCTGGCCGAAGGTTCCTGAATACGGTGCTGAAACAGAAGTTAAACATAGTGTCTGGGAACCCATTGCCAAATTCGTTGTGAACAAGCCCGGCCTCTCAGGCGGAATTGTCGGCATTTTCATGCTCATCACAGCGTTTAATATTTTCAATCTTGATTATGAATTCGACACCGTCAAGAAATTCCCTGAGGACCTGCCATCGCGGGTCGGCTATGAAATAGTGGAAGCCAGATATGACAAAGGCGAGCTGGCTCCTTCGACACTTCTCGTTGTCAGTGATCAGCAATTGGCTGAAAACGATACAGCAGCGATAAGTGAAAAGCTGCAGGAATATGAAGAAGTTGCCTCTGTCCGCCTGTCTGCCCTATCAGAAGACGGAAAGGCGGCAAAAATGAGTGTGGCACTATCCATCAATCCCTATTCAAATGAAGCCATATCCTTTATGAAAAATTTGCGTGACGACACACCTGAGCTATTAGAAGAGATCGGTGTGGAAGCTGAGTCCTACTATAGCGGGGTCACACCGAAAATAGTGGACGAACAGGATGTCAACAGCGGTGATATAATGAAAATTGTCCTGCTTGAAACGGTCCTGATCCTTGCGCTGTTATTTGCGCTTACGAAATCCATCAGGATGCCGATCTACATGATGGCAACTATTTTGCTTTCATTTGTCTCGGCTTTAGGGCTTGGGATTTTCCTGGTTGATGTATTATTCGGCTTTGAAGCCATCAGTTCGCGCGTTCCTGTCTATTCATTTATTTTCCTTGTAGCATTGGGGATTGATTACAACATCATCCTGGTTTCGCGTTTTATGGAGGAACGAAAGAAACACCGGGTGAAGGACGCTCTTGAAATTAGCATCCGCAATACCGGCGGTGTTATTTCTTCGGCAGGCCTCATTCTGGCTGCTACCTTTGCTGCCCTTATGACCATGCCAATCGCAGACTTATTCGTCTTTGGCTTCATCGTTGCCATGGGAATATTGATTGATACCTTCCTTGTGAGAGGGATGCTGCTTCCGGCATTGATCTTATTTTTCGAAAAAGATAAGGAAACTTCCCGGGAAAAAATTTCGGAATAGAGTGAGGGTCCCTCCCTATTCCCTTTAAGGAGGCCCTGCCATGAAAATATTAGTCGTAGATGATGATGTTCATATACAGAAGCTTGTTACGATTCATCTGAATCATGAAGGCTATCAGGTGCTGAGAGCAAATAATGCTCAAGAAGCATTAACGCTCCTGGAAGAGCAAACGGCAGATTTAGCCGTTGTGGATGTCATGATGCCCGGCATGAATGGTTTTGAGCTTACCAGAATATTAACCGGTGACTTCGGAATTCCTGTTATTCTTCTGACGGCAAAGGGGCAGCTCAGTGATAAAGAACAGGGCTTCCTATCCGGTTCTGAAGATTATATTGTCAAGCCGTTTGAAGTCAAGGAGCTGCTTTTCCGGGTAGCCGTTGTGTTAAGAAGAGCCGAGCGGGCGATGGAAACAGTTGTTAAAGCCGGTAATCTGTCTATTGACAGAAAAAGCTTTGAAGTGGAAATCAATCAGGAGACTATCCTTTTTCCATTAAAGGAATTTGAGCTCCTGAGCCTGCTATCGGCACGAAAAAATAAAATAACACAGAGGGCCGCATTGATTGAACAGGCGTGGGGAGCGGATTATGAAGGCAGCGAACAGACTTTAAATACCCACATCAACCGGATTCGCGACCGGTTGAAAAAATACGGGGCAACCGTTGAGATCCAGACTATCCGCGGCATCGGGTATAAGCTTGAGGAAACAAAATGAAGACGCTCTACCGGAAATTCATTGCAGCCACACTTGTGATTTTAGCCATAAGTATCCTGCTTTCCTTCTTTTTAACCAACTGGGTCTATATGGCTTCGACAAAAGGGAAAATCGACAGACACAATGTCGTGATTGCAGAGGAAATCGCGAATGGCCTTGAACATATGCATTCCTCTGGCTCCACTTATGAAACGTACTTAAATTCGATGAGCAAACTCGGCTATCAGCTCTATATCGTGAGTGAATCCGGAGATGGAGAATTCTTCGGGCAGCCTTTCAATAAGACAGATCTGCCTGAAGAAGCTGAAAAAGTGCTGACCGATCAGAAGGTTTATCATGGGATGGATAGCTTTGCCGGCCAATTTCTGATGATGGGCCATTTTTCAAACGACCTTGAAAATACGGTCGGCGTCCCTTTTACCATGGACAACCAGAATTACGGGCTATTTCTCCGGCCGGATAATAAGCTGCTTTTCTCCGACATTCACATGATCTTCGCGTGGTTCTTTGTCGCCATTGCCGTTGTCAGCATTACCGGGGTGATCTGGTTCGCCAAGCACCTGATCAAGCCGATCACGAAGCTGACGGAGGCGACCAGGGAAATTACTCGTGAGAATTTCAACTTCCCATTGAACATTGACCGAAGGGATGAAATCGGACAGCTCGCGGAAAGCTTCAGCCGCATGCAGGCTCAGCTGCAGCACAATGATGAGGCCCGCAAGTCATTCATCAACAATGTGTCCCATGACTTTCAGTCCCCTCTTATGAATATTCAGGGGTATGCGGAGCTTCTGCAGACACAGAAACTGTCAGATGAAGAACATTGCGAATACGTGCAGATTATCGATCAGGAGTCGAAGCGGCTGTCCAATCTGACCAAACAGCTTCTGCTATTGACTTCCCTTGACCAGAATTCCTATCCGATGAAGCTTTCGGAGGTCAAACTGGACGAACAGATCAAGGAAACAATCCGCAGGCATCAATGGCGGCTGGAAGAAAAAGAAATTGAGGTTTCCTACAAGCTCGCGCCCGTCATTTTGAAGGGAGACCCCGAGCTAATAGTGAATATCTGGGACAACCTGCTGACGAATGCGATAAAATATAACTCGCATGGCGGCAGTATTCTCATCAGCCTGTCTCAAACCCAAACAGCGGTTGAAGTTGTTTTTAAAGACACCGGAATCGGAATATCAGAGGATGCGATCAGCCAGGTTTTCGAGCGCTTTTACCGGGTGGACTCGGCCAGGAAAAAAGATGGCACAGGACTCGGGCTATCGATTGTAAAACAAATCATTGAGCTGCATAATGGGGAAATCAAGGCAGACAGCCAGGCTGGCGAAGGCACCACCTTTACCATTACATTTTTCAGGGAGAAACAACGGGAGGAATAAATATTATGGAACAAAAATGGAGTATTAGATTAATAAGGTTTGCAGCTATCTTTGGCATGATCGGAACCTACCTTGGGTCGCATATGTCCGGGCAGATGGATTATTCGTTAAGGCCCATTCATGCCCACATCCTGCTGGTAGGATGGCTTTCCGTCTTTGCATGGGGAATCTTTTATAAAGTCTACCGCGTAAAATACAAAAAGCTCGTTTCCATTCACAGCATCCTTGGAATGGCAGGAGCACTTGGTCTGACAATCGGCATGTGGATGTATACTTTAAATCCGTTTAATTTAGGGGACACCTTTGTTCTGGTCTTCTTTATTGTCGGCGGAACCCTGCTATTGCTTGCCTTTGCACTTTTTGTAGCCATTACCTTTTTAACTGAGAAAACATCGGAACAGTAAGCTGAAAAAGCAATGCACTCCTCTTTGCTTGGGGGCTGTCCCCCTGTGAGAGTAGGACGCTGCAGAGCAAAAAAGAGCACCTGATGGGTGCTCTTTTTTGTGTGTAATTATAGGTAGCTGAATCAGTTGGACTCTTCTTTTTATTGAAAATTGCAGTTATGCGTTACTTTTTCTGGATATGCTTCACTTTGGCACAGATATGCGTCACTTTCATGCTATATGCGCCAGAATCAAATTATTTGGAACATTCCTCATCTCGCCCTCTGCTTTCATAGTCGATTTCTTCTCCGTAAAGAGGAATTGTTCTAAATGTAAGATAAACTCCAAAACATGCTAGATAAATCAAAAAACCTGTTAGATAAATTCATAATCCAGTTGGAAAAAACTCTCAACATGCTAGATAAACTCCAAAACCTGTTAGATAAAACGCCAAACCCCAAGCACGCGCCATCCCAGCTGCCCCTTCAGCAGCATAAAGAATAAAAGCCCTTATCAAAGGGCTTACATTTCAAGAAAATATCTCCGGCATTGTTTTATTCAGCCTTGCTGCAATGAATTCCAATAGGCTTTTGCTTCCGCTTCCAAAACTTTTAATCTCTTATAATAGTCAGGAAACTCGTTAAGATGCGCCAGGGCAATTTTCCCTGTAAGTAGCGGATCATCTCCAGTAACATTCGTTTGGCCTGATCGTTTTCCATGTTCCAGTTCTGTATTAACACCCACCCAGAATTCATTCAAATCAAACTGGGTTTTCGTAAAATCAATTCCCAATAGCAGCGCAATGGCTGCAGCCTCTTCTTTGGAAAAGCCTGCTCTTTCTCTGCTGGTATTTGGAAAAGCCTGATGATTCACAGGTCCTCTGCTAAAGTGATGCCCATAAGGATTATAAGAGTAATACAACAACATTCACCTCTCCATGCCAGATACCATAATGTATGTGAATGATTTATTTAGGAGCATGGATTAGATCAAATAAAAAAGAGCCTCTAAAAGGCCCTTTCCTAACAGCATCTTCCTGTATTCCCGATCATCGAGATCCCGCTTCCGTTACCGCTCCGCTCTAAAACAAGGTCTTCGGTGTTTGGTTCAATAATCGGGTCGATTGCTACTTTGATTTCATTGATTGTGACAATAATATCATCTGCTTCAGGCTCATCCAGAGCCAGTCCTATTCTTGGCTGTCCTCAGCCATAGCCGTCAAAAAAGATGCGGACGCTGCTGGCATTTTGTTCTTCCAGCATTTTTTTCAATTCATCACGCGCATTGTCTGTGATTTTCATGCCTGTTCCCTCCCCTTGGATGTTTTTAAGTATATTATTTACTTTCCAGTTTCGGCAAATGTTTTAATCCGCCCGCCGATTTCATCCCGGACACGCTGGAAGAAAGCCCATTTTTCTTCTTCTGTTCCTTCTGCTTTCGCAGGGTCATCAAATCCCCAATGCTCGCGCTTTACATGAGGAGGTGTCATTGGGCATTTATCCGCTGCATCACCGCAAAGCGTTACAACCAAATCTGCATTATTGAGTATTTCCGGATCAATGATATCAGAAGTCTGGTTTGAGATGTCAATTCCAGCTTCATTCATTGCTTTTACAGCGTTCGGATTCAAGCCATGTGCTTCAATCCCGGCACTATAAACATTCCATTCTTCACCTAAATGCTGTTTTGCCCATCCTTCAGCCATCTGGCTGCGGCATGAGTTGCCTGTGCATAGGAAGTAGATCGTTTTTTTAGTCATGTTGAGATTCTCCTTTTTAGATAATCATTAGCCAAATGTACAATCCGGTTAATGTAATGAACAGTGTTGGAATCGTTAAGATGATCCCTGTTTTAAAGTACGTTCCCCATGAGATTTTTACTCCCTTCAGGGACAATACATGAAGCCACAGCAAAGTTGCGAGGGACCCAATCGGCGTAATTTTCGGACCGAGATCCGATCCAATCACGTTCGCATAAATAAGGGCTTCACGGATGATTCCGCTTGTATCAGTTTCAGCAATGGCCAGAGCGTCAATCATCACGGTTGGCATATTGTTCATGACAGAAGAAAGGATGGCCGCAATGAATCCCATTCCAATGGTTGCTGCAAATAGTCCCTGGTCAGCTGTCATTTGAATGACATCAGCCAATACATTTGTAAGGCCCGCGTTTCTTAGTCCGTAAACCACTACATACATGCCTATCGAAAAGAAAACGATAGCCCATGGTGCACCCTTGATGACGGTGCGCGTATTCACGGCCGGGCTTCTTCGGGCCATGATCAGAAAGAACACCGTTACAATGCCTGCGATGAATGAGACTGGGACACCAATCCACTCACTGGCAAAGTAGCCTATTAATAAGATGCCTAAAACGAGCCATGACAATCGGAACATTTTGCTGTCTTTTACTGCTTCGGCTGGTTTTTTCAAATGAGATAAATCATAATTCTTTGGTATGCTTTTTCTAAAGTATAAGAATAAAACCAAAATGCTGGCACCCAGTGAAAAGAAGTTCGGAATAATCATGCGGGACGCATATTCCACAAAGCCGATGCCAAAGAAATCAGCGGAGACGATATTGACAAGGTTGCTGACAACCAATGGCAGTGACGTTGTATCCGCAATAAATCCGCTTGCGATAATAAACGGAAAAACCAATTTTTCTTCAAATTGAAGGTTTCGCACCATCGCAAGGACAATGGGCGTGAGAATGAGTGCCGCTCCATCATTCGCAAAGAATGCGGCGACAACCGCTCCCAAAATGGAAACGTAAATGAACATCTTCACTCCGCTGCCCTTTGCCGCTCTTGCCATATGTAAAGCAGCCCATTCGAAAAACCCGATTTCATCTAAAATAAGCGATATAATGATGATGGCAATAAAGGTTAATGTGGCATTCCAGACAATGGATGTAACATCTATAACATCATTGAAATCCACCACACCTGCTATTAAAGCGAGGATAGCTCCGCCGCATGCGGACCAGCCGATGGACAGACCTTTTGGCTGCCAAATGACTAATATGAGGGTGACCAAGAAAATCACCGAAGCTAAAATTATTTGAGTCAATGTGTTCCCCCCTCTTACTCACAGGAAATTCGCAATCCCTGCTCTTCCAATTCTGTTAATAAATAATCCTGGCTTGGAAGGTGATCAAGCACATTCTGAACCAGCGGGTAATAGTCACTTTCCTGATTCAATGAATAAATAATCCACTGACCCCTCCTGTTTTCCCTGACCACACCGGCATCTTTAAGTTTCCGGAGATGCTGGCTAATGGCTGGCTGGCTCATTTTAAAAATCTCCACAAATTCACATACACAGCAATCATGGTTATTTAATAGCTTCACCATTGTGAGCCGTGTTTTATCTCCTAATAATTTTAAAATGGATGCTGCCTTCTCGATTTCAACTGTGGATTCTATCATGTTCTCATCACCTCCGCTTTGCCCAGATATTAATATATAATGATTTGCTTATATAAGCAAATGGTTTTTTCTTATTTAGGGAAACTATGCGGACTATTTTTGGGAGAGTCATGAACGCAGCCAAACAAAAAACGGCTAACACTTTAGCCGCAAACATAATATTTACAGAAGTTTTTCCATAGCCATCACGTCCACAAATTCTCCGTCCAGCACACCGTGGTTTTGAAATATACCGACTTCACGAAACCCCATTTTCTTATAAAGACTCTGTCCCAGTCCATTAAATGGAAAAGTAAACAAAACCAGCTTATGGAACTTGTTTTCTCTTGCTTTCTTTTCGAGTGCAGAAAGCAGCTTCCCCCCTGCCCCCTTGCCTCTGAACTCTCTTGCGATATAGATTGATAGATCTGCCACTCCATCATATGCACAGCGGCTGCTATACGGATTCAGAGAAGCCCAGCCGATTACTTGACCCCCTTTTTCTGCAGCAAGCACACAATATCGCCCTTGATGCTGATCAAACCATTTTGTCATATAGGAAAAATCTTTTGCCTCTGTTTCCAATGTAGCGATGCGATCTTCTATTCCCTGATTATAAATTCCCATAATCTCTTCCAAATCTGTCTTCTTCGCTAAACGAACAACAGTCTCACTGATCATTGCAGGTCCCCCGCTAATAAGATTCATAGATTTCTTTTTTTATAAATGTGGTTAACCTCTTTGCTAAAACTGTCCAAATCGCTGCTAAGATAAGCAGTATGATCGAACCGCCCCAATATAAAATGGTAAAACCAGCCTCTAATTGGATTAATATGTAACTAATTGCCGGTCCTAAAGCTGCCCCCACATCTTGAGAGATGGAGTATATCGTAAGGAAAGTAACCACGTTTGCAGTTTTTGCTGTGTCCAGGGCAATCGTGTCTAAAATGGTTGTTAAAATAGTAGCTCCGGCCATCACTAAAAGAGTAACAGCTATCCACAGCCCTAATGGAAGTCTAATGGATACGATTCCAAAGACTATTGCTGATGAAATCAAAGAAATAATAAAAATCGGCAGCCTCCCCTGCGCCCCATCAGACCAGTGCCCCACTGTTTTCCCCAGAAACGGTTCCCATGTCCATCTTACCGCCTGGATTATGCCTGATAAAAAAGTAACACTGACAACCACATTCCATATTGATATACTCTCTCCGTAAAAGTGTTCAATCAAGGAGCTCATTGTGGATGTCACTATTCCCTGATATAACATGGCAACGAGAAAGCCTGAAACAATAATCGCTGCTTTATAAACGGTCCTGCCAATGAAAGGTTTCTCTTCAGCCCTCTTATCAATCCTCCCGGGTGTCTCCTCAACTTGATTAATTTTAGAACTCAGCATTAGAGGAAGCCCCAAAAGGGACAATAACCCAAATGCAATTGATACGGTGCTCAAGCCTATAATTGGAATGAGCAAGCCTCCAACCAGCATTCCGACCAGGCTTCCTGTTCGGTAGAGCCCGTTATACAAGCCCATAGAACTTCCACGCTTATTGTTTTCAGCATAAACAGCAACAACCGACAATCCTCCGATCCGAAAAAATGACCAGGCAATCCCCCATAAAGCACGGAGGATCACCCAGGCCGCAAACCCTTTGAAAATTCCGTAGCCTATTGTTGTGAACCCGCCTAACAGGACAGCAATAATCAGGCCGGACTTTAATGAAATATGTTTGTACATCCAGCCTGCAAATGGATTAAATGGCAATCGTATGAAGCGGTTTATTGATAGGAGCACACCTACTTGCCAAAGGGAGTCCAGGCCTGCACTTTCCCAATAAATAGGCAAGGCAATATACAGCATGGAATCACCTAAAAGGCTTAAAGCTGTGACTATGGCGACTATTATTATAGGCTTTTCAGATAAATAATTTTTAATAGCCGCCATATGTCATTCTCTCCTTAAATTCGAATGATTCAGCAATTCCTGATAAGCCAAAATAAATTGTATATACGTCTCCTGCCCCATTTCACTTTCCCGCAATCGAAACAGCCTTTCAAATGTTGTATCTTTTGCTTCCTCAACAGAACACCCAAAAGCATTCATGATTAATTTCATATAGGATATAAAATATTCTTTTTTGAGAGCTCCAGCATGATTTATGGTCATCATTATCACCTATTCAATTACATTTTAAGGGGCAGCTAATCAATTGCAGCAGGATGATGCAGACTCTTCAATTGAACTTTTTATATTAACGCTGCATACACCCGTTTCCGGCAAATCCAGCTCCACTTTTTCTGCAGCAGTGAAATCACCGCTCAAATAAGCAGCCACAGACCGAACCTGCTCATAGCCTGTCGCCATCAAAAAGGTTGGAGCACGGCCATAGCTTTTGGAACCCACAATATAAAAGTTCTTTTCAGGCTGTCTTAATTCCCTTTCTCCATGGGGGCGAACCGTACCGCAGCTATGAATATTAGGATCAATTAATGGTGCCAATGAGCCTGCACTTTCAGTTGCAGAATCAATGGAAGTACGAAGTTCACTTATGATTGAAAAATCCGGACGGTTCCCTGTATTGACAATCATTTCATCGATTCCATCCAGGCTTATCTGCTTCCCGTTTTGGCTGCCTATTAACTCTATTCCCGTTTCCGACTCTTTGACCAGCTGGATACGAAATGGAGTAACGGCCTCCACTTGCCCGTTATCAACCAATCGATGGATCTTGCTTCCGAGGCGGCCCCTTGCTTCAAGTGCATCTTTTTCTTCTCCTCCGTAAGCATCCTCAACCTGATTTCTTCTCATAATCCATAGAATCTCCGTTTCGGGATAGAACTCTTTCAATTCGGCTAAATCCAGCAAGGCATTGATCGCTGAATGGCCTCCGCCGACAACGGCAATGCACTTATTCCGGTAGCGCTGCTGCTCACTCCCTAATACATCGGGTATTCCATAAAATATCTTTTCCTTCAGTTCCCTCTCATCAGCCAGCCAAATTCCGCTTGATGAAGCCGGATTTGGATTACCCCAGGTACCTGCAGCATCAATGACTGCTCTCGATTCGAATGTTTTGTACTCTCCATTCTGCTCAGTATGAATAACAAAAGGAATATCGTCCCGGTTTGCCGTTTTCATTTTATCGGTATCTTTTCTGCCGACTGACAAAACCTTTGTATTCAGATGAATGAAAGGCTTTATTTCAGGTAAACTGGACAGCGGCTTTAGATAGTGTTCAACAAGTTCCTCACCGGTAGGCAGTGTTTCCATTTGCGGCTGTACCCAGCCATTTGCGCTTAATAAACTGGCAGCAGCTTTGTCAATATTGTACCGCCATGGTGAGAATAAACGAATATGTCCCCAGCTTTTGATATTGGCTCCCGCTTGCTTCCCCGCCTCGAGCAAAATAAATGACTGCCCCCTGCTTGTCAGGTGTGCAGCAGCTGCCAGTCCCACCGGTCCGGCGCCAATTATAGCTACAGGCAACGCTCTTGCTTTCCCCTTGTTTTGTGAATTCTTTTCTATTTCGTTTTTCTTAGGCGTGCAGCATCCCTTTACAAGATCATTCTGATTAGTCATGCTTTCTCCTCTTTTCTCCTATAAATTTTTACTTGCAAATTGCAAGTATTTGCCCCAGAGGCATTTACCCCTGAAACGGCTTACAGCATGCATTGGATTTTGCCATTGCATTATTTAACAAATGAATTGAGCGGATGACTGTTTCTTTTTCAAACTCATTCATTTGTGAAAAAACCTCTTGTAAAAAAGAATTCATCTGCTGATCTATGGCACCTGCAATATATTTCCCTTCAGCAGTCAGCGAAAGAATACTGATTCTCTTATCAGCAGGATCCGGTGTTTTCTTAACTAAGTTCATTTTCACTAAAGATTGAACCTGCCTGCTGAAAGTTGTAATATCCGTCCCTAACGAATCTGCAATCTGCTGCATGGACGGGTTATGCTGATTGTTAATCTCATAAAGAATATGGCTTTGAATGAGGGAAATATCGCATCCGCCGACACTGCAGCAATTTTTATTGAGTAAGCCAAAACGGCGCGTCATTACTTGAAACAAACTGCGAAGATTTTCCATTATTTTCACCTCTTGCTTATAGTATAGTTAATAAAGTTGCATTTTACAACTAATTTTTGAAGAATTTTAAAGAATTTTTTTTCACTAAAAAGCGGTCATCCGTTTTTTTAATCATTATTAACTTTAAACTTTTTTCCAAAACAAATTACTTTGCACAAAGTATATTATCATTTACAATATATTTGAATAGGCATTTTAAAAAGATAGATCAAGGGGGCAATATATCATGGGTAAATTCGATAAAAAAATTGTTTTGGTTACTGGCGGAGCATCAGGAATGGGAAAACGCATGACTGAGCTTTTAGTCGGGGAAGGCGCATATGTTATTGCAGCGGATATTAATAAAGAGCTCCTGGAGATTGTCAGCCAAAATGATGCTGTGGAAGGCAAATTGCTGAATGTCATGTCAGAGAATGATTGGAAAAAGGCTGTAGATGAAATCGTTGCCGATCATGGAAGAATCGATGTTCTAATTAATAATGCCGGCATTTCAAGCGAGAAGCATATGGATGATGTGACAATTGAAGACTGGGATCTCATGATGCGCATCAACGGTTTCGGGCCATTTGCAGGAATGAAGCATGTATTGCCGCAAATGGTCAAACAGCAAAGCGGTGCCGTTGTGAATATTTCCAGCTACACAGCCATGGTGGGAATGGGTACAAACACGTACACTGCTTCAAAAGGTGCTGTGAGAGCCATCTCCAGAGCGGCAAGCACACAGTTCGGCCGATTCGGAATCAGGGTTAATGCTGTTTTCCCTGGCGTCATTAAAACGCCAATGACCGAGAACCTGTCAGAATCCAGTGAAGTGCTGCAGAGATTAATTCAGGCAACTCCGCTTCAAAGACTTGGTGAAGCTGATGACGTGGCACGTGCTGTCTTGTTCCTTGCTTCAGATGATGCTTCTTATATTACAGGTGCAGAACTTGTTATTGATGGCGGTTTCTCTGCACAATAAACAAACAAAAAAACTGTTCCCGCTGCGGGGCAGTTTTTTGTGTGTTCCCTCATCTGCCATGTGATGGTTTGGACAGTTTAAAAGGAGGAGCTGCGCTGAATATGATACAGCAGCTTTTCCCCCTGCTCTTCCATTTGGTATTCCAATGCTGCTTGCATTAAAATGACATTAGGGTATGATATCCTGTATTAGAGCAAAGGTATTGTCTAAAAAGGAGTTACCAATCGTGTCTATCCAAATTGTCATTCTCGGTCTTTTAAAAGAGAAAGAATATCATCCATATGAAATGAAAAAAGTCATTTTAGAACACAAATGGGATCACCTATTCCCCGTTACGGACGGTAATTTGTATCATGCCATCCGCAAGCTCGAAAAGCATAAGTGGATCCAGGCGGAAAAGCAGGAGCAGGTGAATAACCGTCCAAACCGTACCGTCTACCAAATAACTGAAGATGGAAAGAAGCAGCTATCGGAAGAAATCATAGAGGTCTTTAAAAAGCGGATGCCAGAACCGCGATCCCTTTATCCTGCCCTATTGTTTGTTCAATCAGCCCAAGTCCCCGAAGCAGCTGAGCATATAAAAAACTGGATTTCCGACTTGAAAGCAGAGAGCAAAGTAAAGCATGACTACCAGGCGGTCATCCCCAATCTGATACAGGAACATTATAAGGGCTTAAATGAATTTTATATGAATTGGCTGACAAAGATTCTCCAAGTAGTAGAGTCTCCGGATGAGAGGTAAGAGGGTATATCCACTTACCTTCTTTAAATTCACCCCAACACCCTGTAAAATTTTTACCAATTCCCCCAAAAGCTATGTACTTTTCATCCGAAAGCAATTATACTATTCTGAATATTGCCTTTTCGTAAAACGAAGGATGTTCGAAATACCTTTAGGGAGTGTCTTAAGTTGAGAACTATAGCAAAAATGGATTCAAAAAACCTTATACTAATGGCCGGCATTATTTTTGTGGCTTTTAATTTACGCCCAGCGATTACATCAGTCGGGCCATTGATTGGGTCTATACGGGATGAGACAGGAATTTCCAATGGTGCAGCAGGTCTTCTGACCACTCTGCCGCTCGTTGCCTTCGCACTGCTCTCCCCTTTTGTGCCGAGGATCGCCCAAAAGCTTGGCGGTGAATGGAGCATTCTTTTGGGGTTAACGATTTTAGGGTCCGGCATTGCGGCCCGTTCTGCAGGAATGCTTACTCCGCTGTACATAGGAACTATTTTAATTGGATTAGGGGTAGGTCTTTGCAATGTTCTTCTTCCGGGAATGGTCAAGGAAAAATTTCCGCAAAAGGTTGGCCTGCTGACAGGAATTTATACATTTTCAATGGGGATTTTTGCGGGACTTGCGCCAGGGTTCAGTGTCCCGCTTGCTGAGGGACTCGGGTTGGGCTGGAGGCTTTCACTTGGAGCATGGGTCATCCTGATCTTAATTGCCATCATTGTCTGGCTTCCTCAGCTCAGAATGGGAAAGAAAAAAACGGAAGTATCTGCGGTTTCTGCACCAAAGTCTTCCATGTGGACCTCACCCATCGCCTGGCAGGTCACACTATTTATGGGATTGCAATCAATGGTCTATTTCAGCACCACAACCTGGCTTCCGGAGATTCTTCACAGCCAGGGACGGGATATAGCCTCCGCTGGATGGATGGTAACGGTTCTCCAGTTCTCAGGACTCCCTGTAAATATTCTTATTCCTATCCTTGCTGACCGGCTCCCCAACCAAAAAGCGATCGCTTTAGGCATCGGCACTTTCACTTTTGCCGGCATTACTGGTCTGCTTTTGAATGTTAATAGCATCATCACTAACATCAGTATCGTTCTAATCGGGATCGGACTGGGCGCTGCCATCAGCCATTCCTTAACACTGATCGGCCTTCGTGCTGAAAATGCGCAACAGGCTGCCAGTCTTTCAGGAATGGCACAATCCGTCGGCTACCTTCTCGCCGCGGCTGGACCGATTCTCATCGGATCACTATATGACCTGTTCCAGTCATGGACCGTTCCGCTGGTCTTGCTTTTGGTCATTACTGCCATCTTTACGATTTCCGGAATTGGAGCGGGGCGTGATCAATTTGTTCTGCAGGACAAAGACCATAAAAAGACTGCGTCAACCATTGCTTGAATATAACCGGCGACCGGTAACAGCAGAACGGCTGCTGGTTATTATGCAGGAACACATTTAGCCTTTTTGGGGTAAACCAGGCTTCTCTTCGGACTCGACTTGAAGATATCGTCGTCACGGGCGCTCTGTGGCGACGATTTTTTTTGATTTGCCTTTGTATTCTCGTTAATTATGTAATTCCCCTGTCCATCTTCGGACTCTAACTGGGCTTTTCTCGCATCATGTGTCCTAACCTGGCTCAGCTTCAAACTCAATTTGAGCTTTTTATGCATTTTGTGTCAGAACCTAGCCCTTCTTCCGACTCAACCTGAGCTCTTCCCGCAATCTGAGTCCGAACCCATCCCATCTTCCGACTCATTTTGAGCTTTCCGAGCTTCCTGAGTCCGAACCCATCCCATCTTCCGACTCAATCTGAGCTTTTCACGCATTTTGTGTCAGAACCTAGCCCTTCTTCTGACACAACACAAGCTTTCCACGCATTCTATGTCCGAACCCACCCCATCTTCCGACTCACCCCGTGCTCCCCAAGCATTCTGTGTCCCAACCCCGGGCCTTGTGCAAACAAGCAGCTACACGCCTGGTCACCTTTTAATATTCTCATTCATCCTTTTAACAAACATCGTTAAAAAATAGGCTGCATAAGCAATCGCGATATCGATCAGAAAGATATAGAATTGATTCATTCCCTTGTTAAAATGCGCCATACCTGCCCACTCTTCAATAGTGGCAAATCCGAAGGCGAATATCGCAGAACCTAAAATCGTGTAAAGCAGAAAGCTTTTGCTGTGGTTGGTGCAGAATTGGTAGATCAGCAGGAAACCGACCGGTAAAGCTGATGCTGTCATATTCAGTGCATAGGGAAACATGGGTAATAAAAAATGGGTGTGAACAAAATAACTATATCGCTCCAAAAAGCTGTCGGCGTATGTCCAAAGTATATGTACGGTATATCCAAAAAAGAAAATTTCAAATATTCTCGTCCGGTCAACTGATAGGTATACAATAACGAGAGGCAGCACCATAAGTGCGAAAACCACCCAATACTGCCAGGCTCCAAAACCTGAATATTCTCTCCAGTAGGAAGAGATGAGTGAATTCATCTTTTCACTTTGTAAATATATCCGTTCCCAATACTCGCTATAACTCATAGAATACCCTCCCTGCAAATACATTGTATTTACAAGTATTGTTTGAGAGATGACTAATAATATGCAAAAAAAATAGAGGTTCACTTTCCTGCCCCTATTTTAGTCCTATTCTATTTTTCACATCACCTCTAATGAACCCGACTATCTCTTCAGACAAATTTGCTGGAAGCGACGAGCCATCAGTAAATACCCAGGCGTTGATCACCTCAAGATCTGCTTTTTTAAATGTGATGCTATAGGTATTGTGTTCATGAAGAAATTCTGCCGTCACATATTCTTCCCCATCGAATTCATCATCCACAATCAAGCCGGTTATTTCGTATGGATTCACGTTACTATCTCCTTCAGCTTTTTAAAGCTTAGGATGCACCTGGCCCACCAAATTATCCGAAAATGTTTAAGTCTTCATTAAAATGGTATCTATGGTTTTATAAGCAACCAAAAATGTAGCAAGGGAGTATGCCGCTTCGGTCAGTCCGAATAAAAAAACCGAACTTCCAAAAAGTAGAGTATTCATGATCAAAATGCATTGCCCGATGGTGAACGGCAGGCGCTCGCTGAAAATAATGGCCAAAACCTCTGTACCGTCCAGACAGGCCCCGAAACGGATAATGAGCCCTACTCCCGTTCCGAGCAAAAGTCCTCCCAGGATAATGATCAGCAAGGGATGGTTAGTCACTTCCTCAAATGGAGCCAATATGTATGTCTCCCCTGCCAGCACGGAACTGGCAAACAGGCTTAACACCAAAAATCTTCCTCCTAAAAAGAAAAAGCCTGCCGCTAAAAACGGGAGATTCAACAGCAGGATCAAGGCACCCACATCTACATGAAAAACATGTGAAAGGAGGATGCTCAATCCGACAATGCCGCCATCAATGACATAATTTTTCACAAGGAATAATTGCAGGGATACAGCCACAAGTGTTGCCCCGAGTATGATAATCAGTCCATTTTTAAATGCGGAAAAAGTGCCATTTCGACTCTGGCCTAAATAGTATGGAACTCTGTTTCGATACACCGTCCATCTCCTTTTGTTCAGTCTGGCTTATGTATTGAAATATATTCCGTTAAATCCATAAAATGCGGTTGCTTCTTTTAAATTTTTAATAGTTTCCCAGAAAAAAAAGATAGAATTCCTTCATATCAGAGTGTAAAATAAATTCAGCCAGCTGAAAAACTGGTTAAAAAACAGAAATAGAAATACGTCAAGCAGCGCAAAAATATATTGAATTTTCAGAAAACTAAATAAATGAGGTTGATGTACATGGCAATGGATGCATCTATAAAAGAACAAACGATTTTTGATCATGCTGGAAATAAAATTATTACAGAAGATCGGGAAATTCAAATAATCGCTAAATTCGCAGAACCATTAATTGTGGTACTGGGAAATGTTTTGAGCGATGAAGAATGTGACCAGCTGATTCAACAGTCAAAAGATCGCATGCAGCGTTCAAAAGTTGCCAACTCCCTTGAAGTGGATGAACTCAGAACCAGCAGCAGCACGTTTTTCGAAGAAGGGGAAAATGAACTCGTTGCCAGAATCGAGAAAAGAGTATCCCAAATCATGAACATTCCAGTAGATCATGGTGAAGGGCTGCAGATTCTTAATTATAAAATAGGCCAGGAATATAAAGCACACTTTGACTTCTTCTCTTCGGCCAGCAAAGCAGCAAGCAATCCGAGGATCAGCACGCTTGTGATGTACCTGAATGATGTGGAACAGGGCGGGGAAACGTATTTTCCAAAGCTTAACCTCTCCGTATCTCCACAAAAAGGCATGGCCGTGTACTTTGAATATTTTTATAATGACCAAAACTTGAACGATCTTACCCTTCATGGCGGAGCACCTGTTGTCATTGGCGACAAATGGGCTGCAACGCAATGGATGAGGAGAAAGAAACTATGAAAAAAGCGCTTGGGAAAATTATTCCCAAGCGTCTTTCTTTAAAACCACAGTCTCTTATGATAGTCATAATCAGAGGTATCGAAAGTCTCTTCCCCTTCTATATTGGGGGCACACTCTTCACAAGGTCCTTCCTGCTGGCCATGTTCACATTGCTCCATTAAAAGTTCCACCTGAACGCATCCCCCTTTCCTATCTGATACTTCAATTATAATTGAAAGCGTTTACACCTGTCTTGTACAATTTGTTGGAAAATCGTTAAAAAGTGCCTATCCAATGGCACATTTTAACGTCAAAAACAGACATCTCTGTCGCAATTTAGCCTTTAAGACCACTTATAATAGCCTCTTGGCAAATCGGTCACTTCACTTGCAGCCCTGATGCCTGATTGAATCGCTCCCTCTATCCAGCCCGGGGCTGTGGAAGTATGTTCCCCGGCGAAATGAACTCTCCCCTCTGGAACAGGAATAGACGGGTACAGCTCTGTCTCCTGGCTCGGCTTGAACATGGAGAAGGCTCCGCCCGAAAAAGGGTACTGGGACCAGCTATGGGAAGCTCCTGTTAAGAAATGCTCGTAGACCTGATTGCCATGAACAACAGCCAAATTGTCAAGGGCATTCCGGATCCGGTCCCCTTCCTTAAGGTTATCCCAGGATAACGTATCATCTTCCCAGGTATAGCTTGCCATAATAACTCCGGAACCTGAAGATCCGATCAGATGGCTCGGATAGGCAGCAAAGCGAATGGGCAGATCTGTCATGAGCTTCCCTCCATGCAGTCCTTCCCGTTCCCAGAATCGATGCTTGAACTGAAGCCCGATTTTTGTTGATGAAACATAATGAAGTTCCCGAATGGCTTTCCATTTATTATGCGAAAATGAATGCCGGGGAACGACTTCAACGAAGGAGAGCAAAGAAAAAGGAATCGTGATAATGGCCAGGTCACCCATTACTGCCAAAGGCCTTTGGCTTAAGGTATGTCTGGCATGAATGGTAACCTGCTGTTGATCCTGTTCTATTTTTGTCATCTGATAGCCAAAATAAAGATTTTCTTTTAACTGAGGCAAAAAAGCATTTGGAAGCTTGTCATTGCCTCCCTCTATTTCATAAAAATGAATGTCCGGACTGAATAAAGGAAGCAGCTCCCGCAGAATGGCCGGAAAGCTCAGCTCCGGAAACCCTTCCAGACCCAGCAGAACTTTAATGCTTTCAAGGGCTCCGGGAGACAGACTGGGGCCCACCGGGTTGTACCTCAGAAAGAAACTCATTGGATATCTGTCAAACTCTCTAACTACTATATTCCAATTTTGAGCAGGGTTTTGCCTAATAAAATCTGCAACTGGCTTTATTGCCATCGCGAGCAGCTCTTCCGCGGTCTTTCCTTTTTCATGCGGAGCAACCGGGTAACCCAGCATATCCGGATTCTTCTGATAGGCGGTTCGATTCGTTTTTATTCCATTGGCAAAGATCAGGTCCTGGGGTGTTGTGTTCTTAAATTCATTTACTTTTAAACGGAATTTTTTAATATATTCAAGAACTAATGGATGAATATGAGGAATTCGCATGGCGCCCACATCCAGGTATAAATCGTCCATGAACGGCTCTCTCATCGTGAAAATCCTGCCGCCAACCCGTTGTGTTGCTTCTAATACCGTTACATCATGACCGGCTTCCTTCAGCAGCGAAGCAGCCACCAGCCCGGACATACCGGCTCCGACAATAATAATTTTCTTCTGAACCTGAGAAATGCCGAGTCCGTTTCGGATGATGGTAAGCATTTCCTCTGTTGATAACTGCGGATCCCGATAATAGGCCATTCCGATTCTCCTTCCGGCGAACTGACAAATAGCTATTACTTCATCATACTGCCGGACAGCTTTACAATATGCTTCTTTTATGATTAACCAGTTTTACCATAAAAAAATCAGTGCAAAATTTTAACCTACCCCCAAAATCAAAGAGTGAAAGCCTAAATTTTTGTTGATGGTCATTTTTTGTAGAAATAATGGAGGTTTAGGAGTACAGCCGTACCCTTTTACATAATTAACATTACATCTTGGGAGGAATAAATGTGGATCGTTTTTTTAGGTGGATTGTCAGATCTCTGTTTGCCCCTGTCACTGGTACTGCAGGAGCGATTGCAAGTACTCTGGGCTTCTTTCTGGCATTTTTACCTTTGGATAGTTACAGAATTCCATTGTTGTTTGCTTGTTCACTGCTGCTGCGCCTTAATATTGTGGCCCTGTTCCTGGGCTCTCTGATTACTGTTTTTATCCCATACATACATAAGCTGCCTTACATGGATTTTGGCCCATTAGACGATTTCCGGCTGATTTCAAATCTTAAAAGCGGATTATTATCATCCGATTCAGTTGTTTCTGGTATTTTAGGAGGGATTGTAGGACTTGTCTGCTATTTTTTCTTCCACTGGTTTTATAATCTGGGGCTGAAAACAAATGATGGAAAACAGGAATCTATATTTCTTGATCCGGCTAAACGGCGCTGGTCTCTAATCAAACGAATGACTGCAGGCTTCATTCTATTAATTGCAGTGATATCAGCATTTTTTATTGAGAGCCTAAATACGGCTCCCAGGGTTCCTGCATTAAATCTGGAGCAGCACCCTTCAAGCACACAGATAGAGCCGATTGACAAGCCCTTCCATGAAAAGGATTCGGCATCTCGGGCTCAGGAAACAAACTCTGATGCCAAAATTCAAGAAAATCAAGATCAAGAAGTGTATGGATTCTATGTCAATTGGGATGAAAATAGTAAAATATCTTTCAAGAAAAACAAAGAGTCTATAACTACTTTGATACCTGAATGGATGCAGGTTACACCAGATCTAAAGGTCAAGTCCACCATTGACACATCCATTGTAAAAGAAGCTAAAGAACATCAAATCAAGGTTTTGCCATTAGTAAATAATTTTATAGACGGCAAATGGGATTCAGATGTTCTGCATAGGTTATTCACTGTTCCAGGGGCAGAAGATCGCTTTATTGAAGAAATGATTTTTTATGTGAAAGCAAATAACTTCGATGGGATTAATATTGATTTCGAAGCCATTAAATCTTCTGACAGGGATCATTTTACACAATTCATGAGTAAGGTGTACAAAGCCTTTCATAAGGTAGATTTACTGGTGACATTGGATGTTCCGCCGAACGATGAAAGCTATGATTATGCTTCTTTGACTAACTACGCTGACCGCGTCATTGTGATGCTCTATGACCAGCACTATGCCATGAGCACACCAGGCCCCGTCGCTCAAACAGATTGGGTAAAGGAGAAACTGAATCAAACTGATATTCCCTCCGAAAAATTGGTTGCAGGACTGGGGACATACGGCTACAACTGGGAAGAAAATTCAAGTGAACCAGCAGCAGAAATGACGTTTGGGGATATCATGAAGATGGGCAGGGAAGCGAACCTCCATATCAATTGGAGTATGGAAGCTGGAAACCCCTACTTACGATATAAACTGGATGGAAAAAATCATACTGTCTGGTTTTTGGATGCTGCTACTTTTTATAACCAGATGAACCTTGCGCTAAATAGTGGTTCTACCGGGATTGCCATATGGCGGCTCGGTTCCGAGGATCCTTCGATCTGGAATTTCCTTAACAAGGGGAATGAAGGCAAAAAACCATCTCAGGTGCTTAGTACCTTTGATAGTCATTTTTCAGCCATTCATACTGGCAGCGGAGAGGTATTGAAAATCGCTTCAGAAACAGAAAAAGGAAGAAGGACAATCGAAATGGATTCCAATGGAATGATCAAAAAGGAATCCTATGTCCAATATCCAAAGCCTTTTGAAGTAATCCGCCATGGAAAATCAAGTAAAAAAGAAGTCGTTCTCACGTTTGATGACGGTCCTGATCCTGCCTACACGCCGGAAATACTGGACATATTGAACAGGTATCAGGTGAAAGGCACTTTTTTTGTCGTAGGGGAAAATGCGCTGATGCATCCTCAGCTTGTTAAAAGAATTTATGATGAGGGGCATGAGCTTGGAAACCATACCTTTACACATCCAGATATTACATCCATCACACCTTCCCGTTTGAGGATGGAATTGAATGCAACACAACGCTTAATTCAAGGCATAACCGGCCGTTCTATGACTCTTTTTCGGCCTCCATACATTGCAGATACGGAACTGGCCACAAGGAATGAGCAGCTTCCTATAATGGAAGCTCAGAAGCTTGGCTATACCATGGTCGGCCAATCCATTGATTCTGGAGATTGGCAGGAAGCCACAGTTGATCATCTCGTAAATCAAACATTGGATCAGCTGTCAGAAGGGAATGTCATTTTGCTTCATGATGCCGGGGGTGACCGCTCCAAAACTGTTGAGGCCCTTCCGATTATTATTGAAACACTTAAAGGCCGCGGCTATACATTTTCAACTACTGCCGGCTTAATTGGGAAAAGGGACAGTGAGATCATGCCTTTTGCTGATCAGGAAAACCCTTATTCTGTATATGATAGTGCCGTTTTTAAAATCCTTAAAAACTGGAATAACGGCATCAGCTTTTTGTTTTATTCAGCCATCCTTTTAGGAATTTTGCGTCTTGTTTTTCTTGTTTTCCTGTCCAGGAAGCAGGTTAAGCGGTATAAAGAGACAAAGATTGACCCTGGATTTACTCCATATGTCAGTGTGGTCATTGCTGCTTATAATGAGGAAAAGGTCATCTGCAAAACTGTAGATTCCATTTTAACCAGTGACTATTCTGCTTTTGAAATACTGGTTATTGATGATGGCTCAAAGGATCAGACGGCCCGTGCTGTTGAAGATGCTTTTGCAGACAACCCGCGCGTCAGATTAATTAAAAAAGCCAATGGCGGAAAATCTTCAGCTGTAAACCTTGGTTTCAAGGAAGCTAAGGGGGAAATTGTGGTAGCTTTAGATGCCGATACGCTTATCGCTGAAAATGCTATTTCTCTGCTTGTCAGCCATTTCAAGGACGATCAAGTGGCTGCTGTGTCAGGTAATGTGAAGGTCGGCAATAAAGGGAATCTCCTGACGAACTGGCAGCATATTGAATATGTGACAGGCTTTAATCTGGAAAGAAGAGCCTTCGCCGCTCTCAACTGTATTACTGTAGTACCAGGTGCAATCGGTGCATGGAAAAAGTCTGAGGTTGAAGAAGCCGGATACTTTAGCGAGGATACACTTGCAGAGGATACGGATATCACGCTTGCCCTATTGCGCAATGGAAAGAAAATTGAATTCGAAGAAAAGGCCTATGCTTATACTGAAGTGCCGGAAGATATTAAAAGCCTGGCAAAGCAGCGCTACCGGTGGGTATATGGGACTCTTCAATGCCTTTGGAAACACAGGGAGGCATTATTTAACAGAAAACATCAATCATTAGGATATGTAGCCCTTCCAAACATGTGGCTCTTTCAATATGTTTATCAAACGATTTCTCCCATTGCAGATCTTTTGTTTATCTTAGCCTTTTTCAGCACCAAGCCTGAAAAAGCAGCCATTGGGTTTGTTCTATTTTACTTGATGGATTTCTTTACCTCCTTATATGCGTTCAGGCTGGAAAAAGAAAGTCCTAAACCACTGGCCTCATTGTTCTTACAGCGAATTTTATATAAACAGCTGATGACCTATGTGGTGGTAAAATCGATTTTCTCTGCCATAAAAGGTGTAACTGTCGGCTGGAATAAACTAAAACGTAAAGGCAGTGTGACACAAGATCATCCGCTGTAAACTAAAAGGCCTTTCCCAATCGCGGGAGAGGCCTTTAATTTTTAATGATCCAGGAAGTCTATAAGTTCTTCCCATTGCTTTCTTTGTTTTCATTTCCTTTTTCCGCTCGTCTGCTCTCAGCTTTTTCTTTAGCGGTCTGGGAAACCTGCTGTCCATGGTTGAGAACTTTTTCAGCAGGACTTGCTGTACTATTCCCTCCCATGCCAGATGCTGGTGCTTGGGAATCTTTTGGGCTGGTTACAGGTTTTGCGGGTTCACTTGTTGTCTTATTTCCTGTAGGCGCAGAAGCAGGCTCAGGAGCTGAAGGCTTTTTGGCTGGTACAGATTCCGTTTTTACCACTGGTTTTGCTGCAGGTTTCCGGCTCGATAATTCGGTATCCGTTTGCACAGCAGCAATTGCCTTATTGCTATCTCCCTTTTTGGGGGATTCTGCAGAAGCAGGAGTATTTTCCTCCGTTTTTTGTTTCACAGTATTTTTTTCAGCCACTGTTTTTGATTCAGCTTTTTTGTCATGTTGTATGTATGCTTCAGATTTCTTTTGAATACCTGTTAAAACAGATGAATTTTCCGCTGAAAAAAGTTCAGTTGCTTTCAAAATGCCATTGGCAGCAGAAAACGTTAAAGCCCCCGCTATTACCATGACTAGGGCTCCCTTAGCTGGTGATTTCATAATATTCTCCTCATGACTAATGATTGATTATATTCATAGAATACGAATAAGAATCTGAATATTATGGGGGTATAATACGACATATATTTTAACTTTTTCCTATTAATCGGGATTTGTGTATTTAAAGAAGTTCCTGTTGCCGCATTTCTAAAATATTAAATAAAGGGATTGTGCCTCATATAGAGAATATGTAAAATAATAACAATGAAAGCGGTGAGAGTATGAATTCAATTGCTTCCCCGATCGCAGGCAAAGTGAACAATGTGTTTATTCATGTCAAGGACCTAAAAAAATCGGCTGAATGGTATAGCAGCCTGCTTGGACTGCCTTTTAATATGGATGATGTGGAATCTCCGGTATACAACATTCCAGTGAACTCTGAAACTGGTCTTACACTGGATGACCACACCTTTGATCCATCCTTCAAATGGACTCCTTCCGGTCACGTTTTATTTAATTTCTTTGCCCGGGATATTGACGAGGCGTACGATTTTGTTAAAAATCAGGGAATCTCGATTGTGAGGGAAATTGAACGTATTGGAGATTTTGCTTATTTCAACTTTCAGGACCCGGATGGCAATGTATTGATGATCTGCAATTGCTAATGAAAGAATCTGTGGCTAGATGGCCATGGATTTTTTTATTTACAGCATTCCCCGCTGGACATCCACATTTGCCTCGCGTATACTAGCCATATTTATGTAAAAGATTAGCAGCTTCATAGAAAGAAAGGTGTTTAACATGATTCACAATCCGACTGGAAAAGAGAGGCTTGCGCTGGCTTTTCTCCTCAGTATGCTAGGAATATTGGGGCCCTTCAATATTGATATGTATTTGCCGGGCTTCCCGGATATCGCTGATGATTTCAGTACCCGAGCTTCACTTGTACAGATGAGTTTAACAGCGTGTTTGATCGGACTTGCAGCTGGACAGGTTATTGTTGGACCGCTCAGCGATTCACATGGAAGAAGAAAACCGCTTCTAATCGGCATCTCTCTTTTTGCCGTATCTTCCCTTTTATGCGCCATTTCACCCAATATTGCGGCCTTTATTGCAGCCCGCTTTCTGCAGGGATTAACCGCCTCTGCTGGAATCGTCCTGTCCCGGGCGGTTGTCCGTGATGTGTTCAGCGGAAAAGAGCTGACGAAATTTTTTGCTTTGCTTATGGTCATTAATGCAACGGCTCCGATGATCGCGCCAATGACAGGCGGTGCCCTGCTTCTGATTCCTTTCGCAAGCTGGGAATCCATCTTTTATTTTCTAAGCTTTTTGGGATTATTTATTACCATTGTGATCTATTTCCGATTAAAAGAAACCCTTCCTCGAGAAAAAAGGGTCCCAAGCTCCATTGGGAATTCCGTTAAAAGCATGGGGGGCCTTTTCAGGGACCGTTCCTTCATCGGCTATGCCCTTATCGTTGGATTCATACATGGCGGAAGCTTTGCTTATGTGTCGGGGACACCCTTTGTCTATCAGGGGATTTATGGTGTATCGCCTCAGGTGTTCAGCATCCTGTTTGGCATTAATGGATTGGCCATCATTACGGGGAGTTTCCTGATTGGCCGCCTGGCAGGTGTCATTCCGGAAAGAAACCTGCTCCGGACAGCGGTCTGTATTGCGGTCAGTGCCACTTCGGTCCTTTTAATCATGACGATCATTAAAGGGCCGCTATTCATGCTAGTCATCCCGATTTTTATCTATATGACTTCAATGGGGATGATCATCACGAGCTCGTTTACATTGGCCATGAAAAACCAGGGGCATCGTGCCGGCAGTGCAAGCGCCGTTATTGGAATGCTTCCTTTAGTGCTGGGTTCAGCCGTTTCCCCTTTGGTGAGCATTGATGAAACCACTGCAGTTCCAATGGGTGCCATCTTGTTTATTACATCATTCATCGGCTTTGTTTTCTTCTTTACCTTAACCAAAGAAAAAACAAAAAGAAGCCGACAGAACCTGAAGCTGCATGCGGAGGGATAATTCCCTCCGGCTGGCATGCCGCCTGCTTTATTCTTTTACTTCCTCGATAATCGACTGTCCTTCAGTTCCTTCATCATCCTGCCACTGCCATTTTTCATGCAGCCTGATGCGGCCGTCAGCCAAAATTTCAGGGGTGGAGAGACATTTTCCGCCGCGCAGCTGATTTTTGTTATTCACATGGTTATATCTGAATTCTAAACATCCATCTTCATTGACAATTCCAATCAGCGTTCCCTGAATGATTTCTCCCCCGCCATAAGCAGCTGATATTATATTCCCTTCCTGTTTATAATGAAAGAAGGTCTTTGAAGAAACTTCACCATTCTCTGTATTTTGCACAGAAACAAAGGTACGGTCATTATAGTTCATGAAAATATCCTCCTGGTATGTATCGATTTATAAATCCCCTTTTAAAATGGAGTACATATATAAATCATCAAATTTCCCGTTCGTATATTCATAATGCCTAAGCAGTCCTTCTCTCGTGAAGCCCTGCCTTTCAACCAGCTTCTGGGATGATAGATTTTTTGGCTCGATCAAGGCTTCGATCCTTTCAAGCCCAAGATGTTCAAATCCGAATTTTAATACCCTTTCAAGTGCTTCATTCGCTATACCTTTTCCCCAATGCTCCCTGCTTAATTCATAGCCGACTTCACTTCGGTAATGTTTCGGATTCCTATTCAGGAAACCGCAGCTCCCAATGACCTTCCCTGAATCCTTCAGGGTGATGCCCCAGCGGATTCCTGTGCCATTTGTATAAATGGATTTATACCATTCTATTTCTCCAAGCACCTCCTCAGGTGTTTCACAGGCTGAGATTCCCATATGCTTTACAACCAGCTGATCTGACAGGTACACAAACATATCTTTTGCATCTTCTTCAGTTGCTTCTCTTAACATTAATCTTTCTGTTTCAAGAATCGGAAATGCTTTTTCCAACGGACTGCCTCCTCTGCAAAATATCTATCTTCAACTATACCAAATTGCTGTAAAAAAATCCTATCATATGGAAATTACTTCAAAACCAGCTTTATCCATGTTAAACTCTATTATTAGTAAAATATAAACAAAAGGAGAATTTCTGTGAAACGTTATGGTCTATGGCTGCTGTCTGCCGGATTGATTCTTTCCGCGTGCAGCAATGACAAAGAGAAAACAGCCGCTGATTCACCTGTTAAAGAAGAGCAAAAGAAAGAAGAAAAGCAGGTAAGCATTTTAGCAGAGTCTAAGAATATTAATTTGGAGGTCTCTGAAGAAACCCTGCTAAATTTACCTCCTGGAACCCTAATGGATAACCTTACATACGAAAAAGACATTGAAGCCATTGAAGTTATACCGGAAACTGATCCTGAACTTTTACGGAAGATGACGCCCAAACTGGAAGAGCTGACGAAGGAAGCCAAGGATACAGACTCTATTAAAAAAGGGCTAGTTTCCCTGCTGGCGAGTCCACATTATAAAGACATTATTGAAAAGTCCAATGCCTACAAACCCGATTTTGAAGAACCTTACCTGCCGGATCCCACCAAGTCAGAACCCGGAGAAGAAGAAAAAAAGGCAGCAGAACAGGCCATTATTCTTCTGGATGCCAGTTCATCCATGCTGCTGCAGGCAGACGGCAAAGTGAAAATGGATATTGCTAAAAGCGCCGTCAAGAGTTTCGCCCAGACGATTGGCCAAAGCAGTGATGTATCCCTTGTGGTCTATGGCCATAAAGGCTCTGAAGCAGACGCTGATAAAGAAATTTCCTGCTCTGGTGTTGAGGAAGTCTATCCTATGAGCAAATATTCCAAGAAGGAATTTCACGAAGCTGTTGATTCATTTGAAAGCAAAGGCTGGACGCCTCTTGCCGGCGCCATTCAAAAAGCAGCAGAAATGAGCAGCGGCTATGACGGCTCCACCACGATCTACATTGTCAGCGACGGTGCCGAAACATGTGACGGCGACCCTGTCAAGGCCAGCGAGAACCTTGTAAATAACAACAGCAGCAATACTGTAAATATCATTGGGTTTGATGTAGACGGCAAGGCCGAGGATCAATTAAAAGCAGTAGCCGAAGCCGGCAACGGGGAGTACTTTAAAGCAGACAGTCCCGACGATCTGAAAGACACCATTCAATACGAGTGGCTTCCGTCTGCCGGTGACCTCGCATGGGCTTTTACAATGGCACCAAGCCCTTGGGAAATGATGGATGAATATAAAATTGGTGAAGTTTATCCCCGCCAATTATTTACAGTCGGCAGGCGTGAAGCACACCGAATCCTGGATGCCGTCACCATTATGGGCGATAAGGGCTGGATCACGGATGAGCAGCGATCCGAACTCCGTGAATGGGGCTACGAACGCAGCGGCCAAATGAAGGATTTGTATATGAAGCTGCACGAAAAAAATCGGAATACAGCTGAAACGGAAAGTGATGAAATTAGACAGAGAGTAGACGAATGGGTTGAAAAAATGAAGACTCTGAAGAAAGAACGCGGGGATATTTGGTGACAAATTTTTAAAGAATGCTCCGGGCGGCATGCTCTGAGCATTCTTTTTTACTCTTTGGGCATGAAAATAAAATTCCTCTTCAGCTCGGCCTCATTAATGGAGATCCGATACGATAAATCTTTTGTCCGCAGTACATATTCTTTAATGCCAATAAATTCAGATTCCGCAATCAAGTAAAAGTGCGTACCCTTTTTTAATCCTTTAAAATGTTCTTTAACTTAAATTTTTTCATGATGCTCCTACATTCTATTTTTAAACTTCTCCGGCTTCTTCACATACCCTTCAATGATAAAACCGCAGCTGGTGCAAATAACATATTCAATATCAGAACCGAGACTCATCTTATCCACAGGAAACATGCCCCCATAACCCGAATGCTTCCCTTTCCCCAGTTCATTTGATCCGCACTTTGGACATTTTTCTGCTTTCATATTCATTCTCCTTTCCGCTTCATTTAGTAAGTCATACGTTCAGAAGCAGAAAAAAGTTTCATGAAAACATTGCGGCCTATTCAGCTGCTCTAAGTGATTCCTTTGATTTGAGCACCTGAATATAAACACCTGTCAGTGTCTGAGTCAGCAAAAAGATTGGGAAAGAATGAATGAGCTTATACCCTTTTTGCAGGGTAATAATATCTGCCGCCGTCAACACCCATTGAAAAAACACACCAAATAAGGCCCACCCCAACACATAAATTATAAACGTTTTTTTGCTGATGTTCAGTTTTTCATAAAGGTAAAAAAAGAAGTAGCCAAATGGAGCGAATAAGATATAGTATAAAATATCTGTCACTTCATAATTATTTAGATCATTAATCTTATAAAAATCGGTTCTGCCCCCGCCTATGGTGAAATCATAAAGGATCCCAATGGCAATGCCCCACAGTAAACTCAGCACTCTGATCTGCTTCGCCAGTCTGTCCGGCCTTCTTATAAGGAGAAAATAAACAAGATAGGCAGCAGCAATCATGAGCAAAAGATAAATCTCATTGCCGCCGAAGTCCTTCCACAATTTCATGCTTCATTCACCCCTCTTGTTTTAAGCTGCCCAAAATACTTCAGTAAGAATTGAACCACTAAATGCAGGAGGAATAAATAGATGATTTCATAGCCAATATTCCATTTTTTATAATCAACAATTCCAAAATACCTGGCAATCATCACAGCAGAAACAAGGAAAGCAACGGAAACCGCCACTTTAAGAAACTTTGAACCCAGCGAATCCCCTGTCCTTACTAAATTTAATGTGATTGCTAATGTAATTGGAAGCGTTATGCTTCTATGTATTATAAAGGCAGAATTGTTTAAGATCTGCTGGGAAATATCCGCCATATTCAGCTCTTCATAAACAATCCACGTATAATTAATATGAATGACCATCGCTGCCAAATAAACAAAGGTATTTTCAATAAAAGTAAGTTTCTTATTCATAGTAGTAAACAGCATTAGCACCAGCCATGCCAGAAAAACCAAAAGTACGAACCCCATGTAACATCATCCCCATATTTTTTTGTTAGTATTGGCGGGCATGGAGGTAATTATTCTGTCGTGGCTTCCTTTAGGTGTTTACCTGGTTTGAAAAAAGACTTATTTTTTAACTCTGTGGCCGAAGTCAGGGCTGGGTTCCGACTCAGACACTGTGTTTTCGGCTTCCTGTGTCCGAAGTTGCGTCGGGTTCTGACTCAAACACTCCGATTTCGGCTTTCTGTGTCCAAAGTTGCTCCAGGTTCTGACTCAAATCACTGGTTTCTGCTTTCTGTGTCCGAAGTTGCTCCAGGTTCTGACTCAAAAACTATGATTTCTGCATTCTCTGTCCGAAGCCGCTCCTGATTCCATGCCCAACTCCGGCGCCAGCCGCCATCCTAAACAGTCTCCCGCTCAATCAGCTTCACCGATATTTCCTCATGAGTACGGCTTTCACTATCTATCGCTTGAAGCATCAGCTTTTTCCCCATTTCCACCAGCGGGATTTCAAGTGTGGTGATGTGCATGATTTTGGCGATCGGCTGGTTATCAAATCCCATAATCGCGAGATCCTCAGGAATGCGAATCCCTTTTTCCCTGCAGGATGTGACGATTCCGGCAGCAGCAAAGTCACTTGTTACCAGCAGCGCGGTCGGAGGATTATCCATGTTCAATAACCGCTGAACCACTTCTTCGCCATGCTCAAAATTCAGACACTCATAAAAGATATAGTCTTCATTATACGACTCCCCAATTCGGCTTAAAAAATCTGCGTAGGCCTTTCCGCGCTGCCTGCTGTTGGCGCCGGACCTTCTTCCAATACAATATCCAATTTTATTATGCCCTTTATTATGTAAATACTCTAAAGCATTAGTGAACGTCATATAATGATCGATAAAGATTGAGGACACATCCTGATTCCTTGCATCTTCACAAAAGACAATGGGACCATACTCGGTAAACTGGTTAATGACCTCCCAGCCGCAGATTCTTGAACAAATGATTAAAGAATCAATTTGCTTATGCTGCAGCATTTTCAGAGCCTCGATTTCCCTGGCTTCCTCGTAGTTCGTCTGAAAAAGAACTAATTTATAGTTGTTTTTCATGGCTTCATTGGCAATCCCTTCTACCAGCAGACCGAAATAGGGATGATTGGTAAAAGGAACAACCACTCCAATAAGAAGGGTTTCCCCTTTACTCAAATGAACAGCATTGATATTCCGCTGATAATTGAATTCCTCCATCGCCTGCAGGACCGCTTCCCGCTTGTCCTCCCTCACATAGGGATGATTATTGAGCACCCTCGACACAGTTGTAACCGAAACTCCTGCCCTTTTAGCGATATCTTTAATATTTGCCATAAACCCACCTGTTTTTTTCACTTTTTTACTTGCTATGAAATGCGTTTCATACATTAAGCTTTTTTTAACTACTAAAGGAGGTATCCTTCATGTTCATTCTATCAGGAATATTCTATCTGGTTTTATTATGCAGCTCTGTTCTTGCCCTGTCATCTATACCTATTTTCCTCTATCCGAAAAAGAAGGCAAACAGTAACACTTATGTAAAAGATTACTACAGCTCTTTATTTGATGTCTACGGGGATGAGGCATAACCGCCAAAATCCCACCCTCCCATTTTATGAAATTTCCGTGTATAGTAACATGTATCCCAACCCGAAAGGAAGGCATGCTGTGTTTATTAAAGTGACAAAAGAGCAGCAGCAAAAGATGATTGAGGATATCCAGATTTTCTTTTCCGAGGAAAGAGATGAGGATCTATCTGAGTTCGCTGCAGAAAGAGTATTGGATTTTGTTAAGGAGTCTTTGGCCCCGCATTTCTACAATGCAGCAATCGCTGATGTAAAGCATGTGGTGGAACAGCAATATGCTTCAATGGAGGATGAAATCCTGACGCTCGAGCGTCCCATAAAGTGAAACTTCAATCAGTGGGGGTTTTCCTTATCCCCCACTGATTGTTAGTCGCGTTCTAGTGTCGCTAAGATCTCCGCTAGCGCTTCGATCAATCGACACTACGAACCCGATTGGTTCAACTAAGCCTCTGCCTGCGCGTCGGCAAGTTTCACTGTATCTCACCAATCGGGCCTTTACGGGCAGTTTGACCCCCACTATCTTCCTTTGATTCCTCTGATTCTTAAAGTGGGGGTCTTACTGCCCGTTAGACTGCGATAAAGTAGAGTGCAGCAAAGGAATCACCTATTCATGGGTGATTCCTTTTCATTTAGCAGAAACACTCATGTAAATAAACTTTAATACTATGTCATTCTCCTGTCATTTTTCTGAAAGTGATCAGTGATATGATTATTTTGACTGCTGAATAGATTTTATAGAGAGCGAGCAAGAAAAATGAACATTACTGATGCTGTAGCGCAATTGCAAAAATCTGGAATAAAGGCGAATAGTGATGACGTTGAGCGCTGGATCAATGAAGGAAAAATAAAAGCGGAACGCAGCGCGAGGAGGCAAGTCAGCTACTCCATAAAGATGAAGGATCTCGCTGATTTCATCATCCAGGAAAAAGAAGTGCTGTATCGCCAAAAGCTTGAAGGAGTCCTGCTTCAAGTTAAAGACCTGAAAGGGCAAATCGAGATCCTGAATACAAGGGTCCAAATAGAGGAATCAAAAGTGAAATCATTGAAGAAAATGATTCAGGCACAAAAACTGATTGCCGATGAAGAAATTAAGCCGGCAAAGCTTTTGGACCTGAAGCCTGATGAAGATCTGCAAATAGTCCGAAAAGAATTCAAAAAACTATTGAAAGCCCTCCATCCTGACCGAGGTGGAGATGAAAGACTTTTCAAGGTGTTTAATGAACATTATAAAAACATCTTTTAACCTTTGGAAATCGAGTATACATACATCTTATTTCCCGCCCTATGTAAGGTCTTTTCCTTTTTCATGCCTGCCTTCTCTGCAACACGGATTGATGCAAGATTATGGACATTGATAATGGAAACCAGCTTACTGTAGTTTAAGCTGGTGAACCCATACTCTTTACAGGCTAGTGCCGCTTCCGTGGCATAGCCTTTTCCCCATTCACGCCTGGCAAACAAGTAGCCGATCTCCATTTCCGTAACCCCGCCTGTATCCTGCGGGGTAATCCCGCACTGCCCCAAAAACCTGCCTGAAGCTTTCTCCTCCACAATCCAAAGGCCGACACCATAAGTCCGATAATTACGCAGCGTCCAGCTGATCCAATCTTCAGCCTGCTCTATTGTTTTTGTGGAGCGATAAAACCTCATGGCCTCCGGGTCAGAAAAGATTTCCATCAGATGGGGCAAATCAGTTCTTCTCATTTTTCTTAGAATTAATCTGTCTGTTTTTATAACTGGAGCAGCCATAGACAGTCTCCTTCCATCATCACTTGAATTCTTGCATTCTTACTAATTCTACAGAGTTTTTTTAAATCCTTTGTAGCATTATTCTGAAATTTCGTATTGCGAATTAAATTCAAAATCTTTAAAATAAAACAGAAACCATTTTTGAAAACCAGGGAGACACACATGAACCGCAAAATTTTTCTGTATGTAAAAGCCTTTTCTGATCTGGGTACCTTCATGGACTTGATTGCCATTAATGTGCTCATGTATGTTGCCACCGGAAGCTCTGCCTGGCTTGCTGCCACAATGGCCTTCAGGACACTCGGCGGCGTCTTATCCAGCCTTTTCTCAGGGGTTCTCGCCGACCGATATGACAGGCGGAAAATTATGATTTGGACGGATGTTTTCCGGGCCGTTATCATTCTATGCTTAATTCCGTTTCCGAATCCCATCATGATTCTCATTGTCTGCTTCTTTATTGGTTTGACCTCCAGCTTTTTCACGGTAAGCTACAGCGCCGAAATTCCGCAGATTTTTGGGCAGGATAAAGTGCTGGAGACAAATGCATTAATATCAAGACTAACATCTGTCAGCCTGGTGTTTGGCTTTATCGGTGCTGGAGTCATCACTGATTTCCTTGGCTATGAGGCCACTTTAATCCTTGATGCCGCCACCTACGTTATTTCTGCTCTTGTTTTACTAAAAATGAAGTGGCAAACATCTGAACCAGCCTTAAATGAAGGAATCAGCAGCGGCTTAAAAGAAAAGCTGGCCGGCATTGGCCGGGATTTGAAGGAAGTTTATTCCTTTATCTTACTTAAACCAATGCTGCTGCTTGTCAATATTGTCTTCCTTATCGGGGCTTTTGCAGGGGCTTCGCATAATTTAGGGATACCGCTGCTGGCAGAAGAGATCGACAGCAGCAAACAAAGCTTTTATTATGGGCTAATCTGGGGTGTATGGGGAATCGGGTCGGTCCTCGCAACCATCATTCTGCCAAGATTGAAAAGCCTCCAGGGGAACCGCCTTTATTTTGCCTGCTTTACAGCAGCCATGTTGATGTCCGCAGGATTTATCACCTTTCTGTCCAATACTGGCTTAGCGATCATTCTGCCGTTTGCCTTTTTAACCGGTATTTTTGATGCGTGCTTCACGACTTTGCATGCCACCATCCTGCAAAAGACAGACAACCACGTCAGAGGCAGGATTTTTGGAGTCGGCATGCTTTTAAAATCATTGGGCTTTGCCCTCGGATTTGTTGCCGCGCCGCTTGTACTGGAAGTTTTATCATTGGCTAAAATGGTCTGGGTTTTCCATGGAACCTTAATATCTGCAACCTTTTTCGTCCTCATTTTTGCAGCAGGGATGCAGAAAAAAGGAAAGAGATTGAGTCATAATGCATAAGAAATAGCCCAGTTCATCAACTGGGCCAATCTTATTGCCGTGGTGCAAACAGGATTATAGACGCCCCTATAAGACATATCCCGGCACCAAGCCAATCATAAAAGTCAGGTGCTTTTTTATCGATGCCCCATCCCCATAAAATGGACAGAACGATAAACACACCTCCATATGCAGCATACACTCTTCCAAAAGACGGGAAGGCCTGGAATGCGGCAATAACACCGTATAATGCCAGAATCAGTCCTCCAGCAATTCCCCATGAAAGAGGCTTTCCTTCGCGTATCCATTGCCAGATTAAATACCCTCCGCCAATTTCATCTAATCCGGCCAGTATAAATAAAATAATAGCCTGAAACATCTTTTCACTCCCGGAAACATTTGTTTCTAGTTTACAGGTTCTCACTCAAAAAGGTAAACCTTATCCCCTGCTGCGATCTCACCTGTTTTCAGGACGGCGGCATACACTCCAAAGTGATTATTCCGTTCACTGATTACCTTTTTATGGAGGCTTGGATCCCGTTCACCGCTTTCAGGATCTACTGTAATAATCATGCACCGTTCGCAATGCCGCTTCACTTTTAACTCCACTTTGCCAATCTTCATGGTCTTCCCAAACCACTGATCCTCCAAAAAAGGTTCCTCTTTTACCAGGGAAAGAACTAGATTCGGGCGAAACCGCTGGAAGTCCAGCTTCTCTTTTCCCCATAGCTCTTTCATTTTCTTCAGGGAAGTATCTGTTACCACTAAAATATTTTCTTCTTCAATTGCCCCTTCTGGAACATGTATAGGACTGTATTGCACCAGGGTGATTTTTGAAGAAGAATGTTCTTCTATTTCTTTAATCAATTGGTCATCATCCCAGGTGACCTGTTTTCCGTCCGGGGCTGTAATTTTAACAGGCGGATATTTGTCCTTATTTTCCTCACCCATAAACTCTGCTTTATACCGCACCATTTCCGGACACTGAGTAATCGTCAAGTATTTACCTGGCCTGGACTCATCCAGATAGGCATGGCTGCGGTCCCCATACAGTCCATAATTCATTACATTCGTTTTATTCACGCTTTCCCCATGAAAGCTTTTCACCGGATAGCGGACAATCTCTTTAATATGTCCAATCAGCATTTTCACTCCCCCATTCAAGAACAAAAGCCCAAGCGCCTTGCTCACCCCCGACTACTCGAGGGGGTAGGCGCTGAAGCTAGACGTAGATAATTTCATCCACAAAGTTATAAACCTATCGCGATTTTATAATTCCTAAAAAGCAAAAAAATCCATGACAGCATTTTCGTCTATCATGGAAATCCTATTACTGCGGCCGTTTTGTTTGCCGCTTGGCTTTTTCATCCCTGTCTGACCTAATAATTTTTTCCCGGACATCCGGAGGTATGGAGGCAGAGCTCTGTTTCGACTCAGGTTTCATTCCTGTACCTCCCCCTTATTTAACGATTTTGTAGCGCTTATGGCTGATCACCGTTTTGATGGGCTCATCCTTTTTCGGATTAATTCCAAGCTCTACAATGACTGAGTTATCCCGTACCACAACTACTCTGCCTTTTTTCCCTTTTTCCGAACCGCTAATGATGCTAATCGTATCGCCAACATCTGCTTTCTTTCCACTGCTTACCTTATCTGTTTCTTCAGCCATCTCGATTCTCCTTTAAAAATCAATATATTTTTAACTATGTCGCTAGTATTGCCGTTTTGGCGTTCTGCAAAACCCGTTTTATTTTCGTGATATCTTATTAATATGAAGATCCTTCAATAAATTTAAGCCTGCCCGGATGATCATCATGATGCTTCCTGCAAGGAAAAACGAGATGGAAACCGTCTGGCTGACATCTGTCAAAAATAATATACTTCCGATTAAATAAAGAACACCCAGGAGTATGTCATTTACAAATGAAATAGCCTGATATCGCTTTTCGATGACCATTTTGTAGCTGCCGATCTCAATATGCACATCCTCCTGCTGTTCCCTGACAATATTTCTAATTTTCATGAATAACACCCCCTGTTTTGCCTTTTCCACATTAGGTGCCAAACATTCATGATTTTTCGGAAAGATGTTAAGAAAAATAATCCAGGACCAATGAAGCCAGCAAGCCGATCGCTGCAATAAATCCGGTCACCGGACCGCTGTCCTCAAAAGCTTCAGGCATCATGGTGGATGCAACCATCGCAATAATCGCGCCCCCTGCAAATCCCGCAATCCCTGACAGCACCTCCTCTGTTGCTCCATCCAAAAATATGTACCCGGCCATTGAAGCGATTCCCGAAATGAAAAATACCGAACTCCAAAGGAGAATGATTTTCTTTTTGGAATAACCGCTTTTTTTCATACCTGAAGTACTTGAAAGCCCCTCAGGAAAGTTGCTGATAAAAATGGCGGTGACCAAAAGAAAGCTGACCGAATCTGCCTCAAGCAGGCTTGTTCCGACCATGATGGATTCTGGTATGGCATCCATAATGGTTCCCGCGAAAAGAACAATGCCGCTGGTGGCTGCTGCTTTGTGGCCGGACCTTTTCCTGTGCTGCGCCCCTTTTTTGGAAATCATTATATCAAAGAGGGTAAAGGTAACGGCACCGGCCATAAATCCAATGCCGGTTGGCAATAAACCGCCGTTATGGACAGACTCCCCCAGAAGCTCAAATGAGGCTGCACCAATCAGGACACCTGTACCGAATGCCATAATGTAACCGATTAATTTTTTTCTGACAGGTAAAAACATGGCTGCCAATGCGCCCAGCAGGACCGCTGACCCTGAAACTGCGCCCCAAAATGCAGCATTCCACACCAGTACCACCCCCTTCTCTTTGTTATGTTTAATTATTTCCTTTTAGATTAGCAAGAAAACCTTTCTTCCCGACAAAAAAAGAGCAGGACCCTCAAGGTTCTGCTCAAAAATCCTTTTATACTGTTAAAATAATGCGATTTCCAGATGGATCTGCTGTAATCACTTGATTATGTTCAACTGCTGTAGCGGCGCCTATTTTTTTCAAATTTTCGACTGCCTGATCCCGGGCTGCTTCATTTTCCAGAACGAGTGTGAAGGATTGAAGTCCGGCGCTATTTTTTGAAGGCTGTGGAGCTCCCACTCCATTCCATGTATTCAAACCAATATGATGATGGTATTTTCCGCTCGAAATGAATAATGCCTGTGTGCCATATCGGCAGACCGCTTCAAACCCCAGGCCCTCTGTGTAAAATTTTTCAGTATTCGCCAGTTCAGCCACATGTAAATGAATATGCCCCATGACCGTACCGGCGGGCAAGCCCTTCCAGGACTGCTGCTGCCCAATGGAGAGCAGGTCAGGAAAGTCAAGTGGATCGACGGTCATAACAACTTCCCCGTTTTTCCATGTCCAATCGGAAGGACTGCGGTCAATGTAAATTTCTATTCCATTGCCATCCGGATCAGACAAGTAGAGTGCTTCACTGACAAGATGGTCGGATGACCCAAATTGCAGCCCGATCTCGGTGAAATGACGAACAATTTTAGCCAAATCGGAGCGCTTCGGAAGCAGCAGGGCGAAATGATACAAACCAGTTGTTCTTCCCATTTTGGGTTCAGCGTTTTCCGGCTGTTCGATGGTAAGCAATGCTGTTTTGCCATCAGCAGTCAGTTCGGCAGTTCTATCGGTTTTTGATAACACTTTAAATCCGATTACGTCCTTATAGAATGCCAGGGACCGTTCCAGATCCTGAACTTTTATATGGACCTGTGCAACAAAGGTTATTGGTTTTTGATGAAAGTTCATGTTATGTTCCTCCCTTGTGTTAATTTGTTGTCAAGTGAAAGCGGTGTTTCCTTGGCTAAAACAAAATAAATCGATGCTGCAAGCAATATTAAATCTAATTCATAGCCGGCCATTTGGCCATTTCCTAAGAGACCTAGGGGCAGCTTAGCAGTAAAGATAGCTCCGAGCATGATGACAGCAAATAATGAGGAAACAATTTTTGTGCCGATACCCAATATTAGCGCTATGCCTCCTGCCAGCTCGATAACGGCAACGACATAAGCCATAAAGCCTGGAATGCCGATACTATCGAAGAAACCGGCTGTATTGCTGATGCCTCCCTGAAATTTTGATAATCCATGAATCAAGAAAATAAATCCTAAAATAGCACGCAGAATGAAATGGCCTAATTCGTTTTTGTTCATGTTTGTTCCTCCTTGGTTAGTTAATTTTACTGTTTTGTTAGTTACTTACTTTATGTAAGTTAGTATATAATTTAAATTAAGTGTCGTCAAGTAACTTTTTTATTAATAGTTATTTAATTATTTTTGGTTTATGATTATAATAATAAACAAGGAGTGATACGGATGGAGAAATCACTAATTTGTCCAAGATTTGAAAAAGCCATTGGCATACTGAGCCAGCGCTGGACCGGATTGATCATCTACCAATTACTTAACGGGCCACAGCGGTTCTGCAGCATCGAATCCTCTATCGGAATAAGCGGCAAAGTTCTTTCAGACCGGCTTAAGGACCTGGAAAATGAGGGAGTCGTAAAACGCAATGTCTTCCCTGAAACTCCTGTAAGAATTGAATATTCCTTAACAGAAAAAGGCCTTGCCATGGAGCCGTTAATGAAAGAAATAGAAAAATGGTCGCAGACCTGGTTAGAAGCATAAAAAAGAGTCTTCCCGTTTGGGGAAGACTCTTTTTTTGCGTTATCATTCTGGTGGCGGGTTTTGATTAGGTCGCTGCCTGGGTTTGGACTCAGAATCCCGGTTTCTCACTTTTTGTGTCCGAAGATGGGCCGGGTTCTGACTCAAAATCTTGGATTATTGCTTTCTGTGTCCGAAGTAGCACCAGGTTCTGACTCTAATCCCTGGATTCTTGCTTTTTGTGTCCGAAGATGGGCCGGGTTCTGACTCAAAATCTTGGATTATTGCTTTTTGTGTCCGAAGTAGCACCAGGTTCTGACTCTAATCCCTGGATTCTTGCTTTTTGTGTCCGAATTAGCACCAGGTTCTGACTCTAATCCTTGGATTCTTGCTTTTTGTGTCCGAAGTAGCACTAGGTTCTGACTCTAATCCCTGGATTCTTGCTTTTTGTGTCCGAAGACGAATCCATGTTCAAATTTTTTATCAAAACAGCCTCACACTTCAAACTATTTTCCTTTTATCTCTCTAATATACTCCTTTACAACTTCATACACATAATCCTGATTTGCTGCCGCGGTGTTGGGATCGTACTTGCCCCCGTTTGTCTTGTTATTGGAAAGGACGCGAATTCCAAGGAATGGAACATCATATGCTCCGGCAATCTGCGCTGCTGCAGCACCTTCCATTTCTTCCACCGATGTTTCGTAGTTTTCGTGGAACCAGTTGATGCGGTCCACTTCATTATTCCATAAGTCTGCTGAACCAATAGTCCCTTCAACTACCTTGCCCTTGGTGTACTTATCTTTTACGGCATTGGCAGCGGCCAGCAGATTTTCATCACCTTCAAAGTAGCGGATCTTTTCTGCATCAGGGTCTTCCCCCGCACTTCCTTCAGAAGCCATGAGGTCCATTGGAATCCAATTGGTTGGTTCGATTCCTTCTCCTTCTTCTAAATGCCCCGTTTTCAGTGATCCAATATTGACTGTTCTTTCGCCTAATACAATATCATACACATTCAAGCTCGGATCATGGCCGCCGGATGTTCCCTGATTGATGATTGCAGCTGGATCATATTTTTCAATGGCAATCGCGGTAGCTGCAGCTGTATTTTCCATGCCCTTTCCTGTCTTGGCAACGATGACTGGATACTTGTCCAATTTTCCTTTATAGAAAACAAAATTCCCTGATTTTTCAACCTTAACCTTGTCTAATCGCTGGGCAAATTTTTCTGCCTCGATCGGCATAGGTCCTTGAATAAGAATTGGCTTTTGTGCCCCTTCTGCTTCTGTTTCAAATTTTGGTGCTGAAGTGCACCCTGCAAGCACGGATACAGACATGACTGCGATGGCAGCGATTGATGCTAATTTCTTATTCATTTTACGTTCTCCCCTTCTCCTGGTGTCTGATGCACCGTAGTGCTGGTAATAGAAAATTAAAAAGGCCTGAAAAAAGCAGAATGGATTCTACCTTCCAGACCATAGAGTTAAAGCAGCTGCCAAAAAAGAATACAGCTTTTTTTATACTTTAACCCGTAGTCCGGTTCTTTCATTGGGAACCAGGTAGAAACGCTCAGACCATATTACCGAGCATATACGAGTGATGTTTTTTATAAGATTACTTTGCCAATATAACAAATAACCCTTATAAATTCAACCTAAAAACGAACATTTAGTTCATAATTACTATTTAATATTCGTAATTACAAAATTCACAAAAAAACCTCCAGCAGAAAACTGGAGGTTTCACACATTATGCCGCTTTCTTCACTTCAGAAGAATTTGACTGGCTGCTGCCCTTTATTACTGCAATTGCAAGACCGATCAGACCGCCTGCCAAGGACGGGACAATCCAGCCTAAGCCAACATCATACAAAGGAAGGGTTGCACTAAATAGGTCATTGATTGGCGCGAATGTAATACCTGCTGCATTCAAGCCATCAAACAAAGCTACCACAAATGTGAAAAGCATGCTTCCCTGATAAACTTCTTTCCTGCCTTTAAATATCGGATGAAGGAAAGTAAGAGCCATCAGTGCAATCGCCAATGGATAGATTCCCACCAATACAGGTACAGAAATGGTGATCAGCTGGCTTAAACCAAAGTTGGCAAAAACGGCGCTGAATATGGATAAAACCACTACGAACATTTTGTAAGAAACTTTTGGCATCAGTTTATTGAAGTATGAAGAGCACGCTGTGATCAGACCGATGCTGGTTGTCAGACAAGCGCCAAACACAATTACACTTAGAAGCAGTGCACCAAATGAGCCAAAATAATGCTCAGACGTACCTGATAGAACAGCACCGCCGTTATCCAATGCTCCCAGACCGCTTACACTTGATGCTCCAATAAAGGAAAGCGATGTATAAATGACTGCCAATAAACCTGAAGCAATTACTCCTGCTTTGGCAATAGATACCATGATCTCCTTCTTGGTTTTAGCGCCTTTTTCCTTTACAGCATTTACGACAATAATCCCGAATACAAATGCTGCTAATGCGTCCATCGTAAGATAGCCTTCCTGGAATCCTTTAAAAAATGCACCGTTCACATAGGCTTCTGCCGGAGCCTGGAATGCACCCATTGGATTAAAGAAAGCCGCACCGATCAAAACTGCTATAACAATTAGGAGAATAGGTGTTAAATACTTTCCTACGATATCAACAATTTTTGAAGAATTCAAAGAGAAAAATGCTGTAATCCCAAAGAAAATAATTGAAAAAATAATTAAGCCGACTGAACCGCTTCCTTCTGACAGATAAGGCTTAATGCCGATTTCGTATGAAACGGTAGCTGTTCTCGGAATAGCAAAAAGTGGTCCAATTGATAAGTACAGGGCAACTGTAAAACCCAGCCCGAACAATGGATTGACACGGCTTGCCAGCGATTGCAAATCACTTTTTCCCGAGAATCCCAAAGCCAGGATGCCAAGCAGAGGCAAACCCACACCCGTTATAATGAATCCTGCGTTCGCTGACCATACATTGGTTCCTGCCGATTGGCCCAGCATTGCAGGGAAAATTAAGTTTCCTGCCCCAAAAAATAAGGCAAAGAGCATAAATCCAACTGTCACAGTAAATGAGAATGGTATTTTGTTCGTCATATTTATTTCCTCCTATTGACAAGGCTTTAAACCTAACAATCTATCAAATTTAAATTTTCTGAAATTATAGTGCGGTAATATTATTGTTTTTGCACTCTAGTAATATATTGCATAACTCAAGATAACATATTCAAAATACTTATGCAATATATCGCATAAAACTTTTTGTCGAATCATGCGATATATTGAATTTTTTAAGATACTTCTATATACTAAATTTATATTTTATTTGGAAATAACTATAAATCCGCAGGAAAATTGCTAGAAATGAAAAGGTGGTCACAGCTATGCCAATACCCTCTAATTATTCATCACCTACTCGTGTATCCGCTAAAGATCGCGCCTTCTCACAGATCCAGGAGTGGATTATTGACGGGACACTTCAGCCTAAGGAAAAATTAAACGATGCTGATCTTGCCAAAGCTTTAGGAGTCAGCCGCACCCCTATCAGGGAAGCGCTTCAGCTGCTGAATGTTCAGGGATTTGTCGAAATGTTCCCGGGTGTCGGAACTCAAGTCACTTCAGTTAACCCGGAAGACATCAGCAAGATCCTGCCTCCTTTAGGCGTCCTTCAGGCGCTTGCTGCTGAACTGGCCGCTCCTGTTATCAGCCAGGAGACAGTCAATATTCTCAGGGACATCAATCATAAATTCGCCAAAGCTCTAAAGGCGGGAGATACCTTCTCAGCTTTGAAGCAGGATGAGAAGTTTCATAATATCATAATCGAACTTGCCCAGAATCCTTATATTTCGAATACAGCTTCCATGCTGCAGGCTCATGTCATGCGGTTATACTATAATAAAACCATTATTTTAAAAGAACGTTCTATTGAAGAACATGAAGATATATTAAAAGCTTTTGAACAAAAAGACAGAGAAAAGGCCGGACATATCGCACGTGTTAATTGGCTTCGGGCAATTGACGAGTACTACTCCGGGGAAAAATGATCAAACGGAAAAAGCAGCCTTCATTGGCTGCTTTTTCTTTTCACCTAGCTTTTATAGATTATTTCATCTATAATCCCGTATTCCTTTGCTTCTTCGGCATTCATGAAATAATCCCTGTCCGTATCCCGAGCCACTTTTTCTGCAGGCTGGCCTGTTCTTTCTGCGATAATTCCATTGATGTGCTCCCTCAGTTTTAAAATCCGCTTTGCCGAAATTTCGATTTCGGTCGCCTGCCCCCTCGCTCCGCCAAGCGGCTGATGAATCATGATTTCACTATTCGGCAAACTGTAGCGTTTTCCTTTTTTTCCTGCCAGCAGAAGCATCGCCCCAAATGACGCGGCCATTCCAGTGCAAATCGTTCTCACATCAGGCTTTATATATTGAATCGTGTCAAAGATGGCAAACCCTGCGGTTGTCGAACCACCCGGACTATTAATATAAAGAGAGATATCCTTTTCAGGAGATTCCGCTGCAAGGAATAACAGCTGGGCAATCACACTATTGGCAACCACATCATTAATTTCTTCACCAATCATGATAATCCTGTCTTTTAAAAGCCGTGAGTAAATATCGTAGGAACGTTCTCCCTTGCCGGACTGCTCAATGACATATGGTATGGCTGTCATCTTTATCCCTCCTGTTCTTTGCGGATCTATGCCGCCATACAGAGAGTATTAGAAGGAGATGAAACGGGCAGAACAGGCTTCTTCGAATAGCTTTCCAGGGATTGCAGGAAAGGGATGGACTTTATTAGGATGGACGGGTCTTCAGCCGCCACTGATTGCTGCATCAGATGAAAAAGCTTTTCTTCTTCCTCATTTGCAAAAATATCCTGAGTCTTATCCTCAACTGCGTGTTGAAGCTGCTTCCGTGCACGGGTCAGCGCGGACTTCACTGCAAATTCAGTAGTCTGCATGATATCAGCAATTTCTTTAGTTTTGTATCGAAACCCTTCCTTCAGCGTAAAAATAACTGCCTGTTTTAATGTTAGACGATTAATGAGATGGCTGATTGCTTCTCCTCCACTGGAGATGGAATTCTTCTTTTCACCTTCAGGCAACTCTGCCAGCTGCTCCCGCTTTCTGTTTCGAAGAGTGTCAATCCAGCAATTATAGACAATCTTCTTTAAAAGAGCCTGATTAATTTTCTCAGGCAAATAGTTTTTATAAGCGCGGACGATTGCTTCATGAGATAGATCGTCCCCATCCCAGCGGTTCTGTGCAAGAAACCGGCTATATCTCTGCAGTGAAGGATAGATATCTGCAATACAGCTTTCCTTCTGTTTTAAGGAACTCCTTGATTCAGCCTGAACTTTCCCATGCTTCATAAACCTGTTCACTCCTTTAATACATCTCTGCTTCTATAACGCAATAAGAGAACAAAAAGATACGGGGTATTAAAATTTTTATCAGTTTATTCTAAGGATAGCTGATTTTATACTGCACCTATACTATTTTTAAGATTAGTTCTGTGTGCTTTCAAAAAAAGCCCCAATCCCATCGGAATTGAGGCTGCATTTTTATATAATCCGTGACGTAACAATGCCTTCTATTTGATTAATCTGTTCAAGCAGTCCAGGGATCACATCGCCATTCACCTTATTATCAATGTCGATCATGGTGTACGCATATTCACCGCGGCTGCGGTTCACCATGTCTGCGATATTCAGCTGGTAGCTTGAAATGGCAAGTGTGATTTGGCCGACCATATTGGGAATGTTTTTATGAAAAGCAGTGACACGCCGCTTGCCAGTGTAAGGAAGAGCAGCATTTGGGAAGTTCACTGAGTTTTTGACATTGCCTGTTTCAAGGAAGTGCTTCACTTGTCTTGCTGCCATGACAGCACAGTTTTCCTCAGATTCCTTCGTTGACGCGCCAAGGTGCGGAATGGCCACTGCGTTTTTCATTTTCAGGATATTTTCATTTGGGAAGTCTGTAATATACTTACCCACTTTTCCGTTTTCAAGGGCAGCTGCCATATCTGCTTCATTCACAAGCTCCCCGCGTGAGAAATTCAGGATGTGAATACCCTTTTTCATCATGCCAAACGCATCTTCATTGAACATTTCCCTTGTATCATCGGTTAATGGAACATGTACAGTAATATAGTCAGATTCTGCAAACACCTGCTCGATGCTCATAGCACGCTGTACATTGCGGGACAGGTTCCAGGCCGTGTCAACAGAAATAAATGGATCAAAGCCAACAACATCCATATCAAGTTCAAGTGCATCATTGGCCACAAGTGCTCCAATTGCCCCCAATCCGATGACACCCAGCGTTTTCCCCTTTATTTCTTTTCCGACAAATTGCTTTTTCCCTGCTTCCACAAGCTTTGGAATCTGGTCTCCTTCATCTTTCAGCGTTTTGGTCCAGGCGATGCCTGCAAAAAGATTGCGGGATGAAGCCATCAATGAAGTAAGCACCATTTCTTTTACTGCATTTGCATTGGCACCAGGTGTATTAAAAACGACAATTCCCTGCTCAGTGCATTTATCCACCGGGATATTATTCACGCCTGCACCTGCACGTGCGATTGCTTTTAAACGATCGCCCAATTCCATAGAATGCATATTAAAGCTGCGAAGAACAATCGCATCCGGATTGCCGCTTTCATTATCGATTGTAAAATGATCCTTGTTAAACACTTCAAGACCGCTTGGCGCAATGGCATTCAGTGTTTTAATCGTCTTCACTTTGTCTAAAGTCATGGTACTCACTGGATTCTCCCCTTTTCAACTAACTTTGTCAGATTTTAAAACAGAAAGAGGCAAGGGTAGAATCCCTTACCTCTGCCCAGGCGAACGGCTTCGACACTATGTGCTCCCCCGCGGTGATCCGCGTCTCGCCAGTTACACACAGCCTTTTCGGTTTTTTAAATCTTATCAAAGTCTTCTGAAAACTTCAACCCTTTAAAGCGCTTACAAAAATAAAAATTTATTTATTTTCTGATGAATAGTAAAGTATATTTTTCTAAATTTGTACATTATGCTGCAGAACAGGTTTTTATCCCATATTCATTTCTTGATTTCCTGCCACACTTGGTTCCTTAAAAGTTTATAAAAGAAAAAACATGTTAAACCTAATACATATCCTAATACCTGTGGGTGAATCATTTGCGTGTTTTATTCATTCTCTTATCACTCTTAGCCGGTACAATCGGCCTCATTGTTTCTCTTGATTATATCCAGGGTCATTCATTATTTGAATCCTGGCAAAGCATAAAAAGTGTTCTGTCTTCCGCACAGGGAGAAGATTATTTTCTTATGGTAATTTTTATCCTTGGTTTATTCGTTATGTACTTGTTACAGGAAAAGAAGAAAAAATAACCGCTATTTTACACTTTTCCCAGTTTCCATTTACGCTGCATTGACGCCAATACTAGCAATACAGCAGGAATGGCGAATTGGAAAGCAATATGCAGGAAATAAGGCACTACTTTTAATCCTTCATCCAGATGGCTTTGATAGCTTGGTGCAATCATAATGGAAGAAAGACAAATAATCCCGCCCATAAAATAGGAGGTAAAAACATTTGGCTTCATTTTGAAAAGGTTATTCATTCCGATTACTGCACAATAGAAGAACATGCCCACTTTAATAAACCCCAGAAATACAATCAATAGGATGATAAAAGGATCCAGACGCTGAATAAATCCCCCAATTTCAATATAGCCAACAGCAGCCAATGCCGGGAAGGCCGAACGCTCAAGGAGGTCTGCACCAAGAATACAAATTAAGATTATAGTATTAATAGTTAAATAAATGCCTACATAAGCAATTGCCATACTTCCTGTTTTCAAAATCTTTGTCTTCCGGTTCATTAAAGGAAGGATCATCGTAAATAAAACCAATTCTCCATAGGGGACCGTCATATTAACCGGAAAAATCTCCCCGATGACCGGCTTCCATCCATTAGCCAAAACAGGCCGTAAATTTTCGAGGTGAATCAAGTCACTGATCACATAGAATATCAGGATTAGCAATAAAGTGACTGTCATGACGGCGAAACAGATAATCCCTGCTCTTGCAAATACCTCAAAACCTAAATGAACTGCGTATATCAATGCAAACACCATACAGATACCCAGCGTAATAATGGAGGTTTTGGCATAAGGAGAACTGATCAGCAATTCCTCAACATCACGTAAAACCCTGGACGCGATATAAATGAAATAAATAATGTACATATAGCTTATAAGGCTTCCAAGGTATTTTCCAAGTATTTTTCTCACATATTCTGTCAGCGGCAAATCCGGATGCTGTCTGTAAAGACGATAGTAAACAGCGAAGATTGCCAGCCCGGCAATGGGTGAAAGAATTGTAACGATCCATGCATCCTGGCGTGCTCCGCTTCCAAGATCCAAAAACACAGCTGTCCCAAACATAAAAAGGACCATCAAGCAGAATAATTGTATTCCATCAATCTTATCTTTCGGCATTTACTTCACATCCAGAATTATTGTAGTTTATATGGATCTGTCAGCAACCCTGCGTTCGATATGTTTGCATTCACATTTACTTCAATATCCGCATTTCTAAATAGCGTATTCCATTCTTCCTTATGTTTTTTCCAGTAATTTGGATTATTTATTGATAGTTTTCTGCCGAAACCAAATACATCGGTTTCCATTTCCTGCGCCATTTTTATTGTTTGCCTTATTTGGCTTTCAGCCTCGTCTTCTAATTTTTTCTCAATCTTTCTTATTTCTTCATCACTGTCAATTTTTATATAGCATTCCAGTTCAGCAATATAGCCCTTAATAGCTGCGTCAACTGCCAGGGTCAATTTTGGTTTTAACTCTGTTTTAATGGTTAACTTTATTCCTTTTGTCGTGACGGTCATATTTTTTTTACTGTTACACGGCAGCGGAAAGGATGTATATTCAGCGGCTGAATTGATTAAATGGGCTGTTCTTGCGATTTTACCGTCAAACCAGCCGGCTAATTGATCTTTTTTAAACAGTGCCAATCCAGTTACCTCTACGACCGGAGGCTTGATATCCTGCAGGTTATCCGTCTGATTCTGAGATTTAAGCGGTTTATTCAAATGAATGCCTGACAGCATAAGGTTCTGCCCTTCACCTGATAAAAGGGAGATGGCCCGGTAAATGGGAACGATTTCTGAGATGGCGTACATTTTTTCATTATTCTCGCTGGTGCTAATGATGCTTTTCGTTGGATTGGATTCCAGCGGCTCAATGACCCCCAGAACTTCTTCCGCAGTCGTGTCCCTTGCGATAAAAACAGGAAACGAAGAGCGTGATTCACCTCTTTCAAACACATCAAATATTAGCCCCAGCCCCTCTCTTGCAAGAGCCTCTCCAATCACAATCAAAGAAAGATGAGTAACACTGTTCTCTCTTGGAATGATTAAAGACGCCATCCGGTAGGCTTCAATAAACGTTTCTGCTTCGACTGTGTAATTAATAACTGGAAGGCTGCTTCCAGCCCCATTTTGCGAAAAATAACCCGGATTGATTAGTTGATACGTGACCCGATAGCCTGATTCCCTTTCCTGGGGGAGGTCTATGCCAATGGCGATTATTAAACCGACTTCATTTAAGTCTCTATAATTGGAACAGCCCGTTAGTAAACCCATTATCAACAGGACTGAAATGACTTTTTTCATACGTTCATCCCTGCTCTTTTATTTGACTTCCGATCAAGGAGCCTCACTTGGATGAGGTGCCTATCCGGACTAAACTGTCTTTCAAATCGCTGACTCTGACCGGTGAGAGTGGAGTGAGATATGGGACTCCTACTGATTTAAGGCTGCAAAGGTGCAGAATAATGCATAAGGAAAACAGGATAATTCCATAGAATCCAATAAAAGCAGCGGCAAAAATAAGAATGAAACGCATTCGGCGTGCGGTGTTCACAATATTAGGGTTAGGCAGTGTGAAGCTTGAGATAGCTGTCGTCGCCACGATGATCACAATTGCCGCTGAAACAAAGCCTGCTTCGACTGCAGCCTGCCCGAGAATAAGTGCCCCTACAATGGAAACAGCCGGACCAATGGCCCTTGGCATTCGAATCCCGGCTTCCCGCAGGACTTCGAAGGCTAGCTCCATTACCAGTAATTCCACAATGGCTGGAAAAGGAACCTGTTCTCTTTGTGCCATGAGCGTCACCATTAAAGTAGTAGGGATTAAGCCATGGTGGTGCGTGATCAGGGCCAAATAAATGGCCGATGCATACATGTTAACGTAAAACGAGCCAACCCGAATGAGTCTTAAAAAAGAACTCACCAGGTAATTGGCATAATAGTCTTCAGGAGAGTGAAAAAATTGGATAAAAACAGCCGGCAGAATCAATGCAAATGGTGTCCCCTGTATAATGATCGCAATTTTCCCTTCTAAAAGGTTAGCAGAGACCACGTCTGGCCTCTCTGAATTCTGGAAGAGGGGAAAGATCGTTTTCCTGTTGTCCTTTAAGGCTTCTTCCACATAATTTGTGTCCAATATACTGTCCATATCGATTTTACTGATTCTTTCCTTCACTTCCTTGACGATTTCCTCTTTCGCTATGCCCTCCATATATAAAATGCCTATATCCGTTTTGGTCACTTTCCCTGCTTTTGTCTGTTCAATTCTTAATTGATTATTTTGTATTCTGGAGCGAATCAGCGAAATATTCGTACCTAAATTTTCTGTAAACCCATCCTTTGGCCCCTTCACCACCGTTTGTGTGGTAGGTTCTGAAATTGACCTTGATTGAATCTTTCTTGTTCCGGCAAGGATTGCCTCTGACTGCCCCTCTATCAAAATAACCGTGTCCCCGCTCAGCAGACCGTCTACTAATTCAGGCCATTCATCAATGCTAGTCACCTTAGGAACTGAAATGATCTGAGATATTTCATCGGACCAATTTTGAATAGATTTCTGTTCATGACTAAAGGCAAGAATAGGATGCAGAACATTGTCATGCAGGCTTTGGTCGTCAACAATCCCCTGGATATGTATGAGGGCTGCTTTTCCATGGTTTGAAAGTATTATATTTCGGACTGATAGATCGGAGCTGTTGCCAAACTGCTCTGTTAAGTATTGAATATTAGAGTGAATACTCTTGCTTATCTTTTTATGGTGACTGTAATGTTTCCGGAACACAGTAAATCTCCTTTGGAAAACGAATCTTGTTTGTTAGTGTGCCCGGGTATTATGAATATCTTGCCTTTTTAATAAAAAAACCTAACCAATCAGGTTAGGTTTTCATGATTCTATATTAACCGGGATTCTTTCACCACTGAGTCTGGTGAACATTCGTATTCTCCGGAGTATTCCACTAGTCCAATCTCGCAATTTTTGCCGATTTTGACATTTTTGCCTCTGACGACAAGAGCTGAGGTGCCTTCAAGTTCGATGTCATCACCTTCAATTAATTCTGCCTCAAGCTTGAGGGGGAAGAGCGATTTGATCAATTTAAACAGGCTTTCTCTATGCTGTGCCACTTTAATCTTTCTTCCGCCAATCTCTTTCGCTTTGCTTTCTCCAAATAGTTTAATATCAATCGTTTCTGCGTTTAGTAAACCATCTATCTTAAAAGCCCCTTCCGCGCGGAAAACCTCCGCTTCACAGTCTCCTGCAATCTTTGCTTTTCCATTCACTACCATTTCATCGCTTTTTACAGAACCTCCAATGGAGGAATTCCCGGCAACCTCAAGCTTTTGGCTGTGGACAGCTTCTGAAATGGATGCGGAGCCGTTAATATTTAAAGATTCAGCTTTAACTGCTCCATGGATATTGGCTGCACCGCTGATTTTTCCTTTTTCGGTTTTTACGTTTCCATGGATCGTCCCCGTACCGTTGCAATTGAATCTCTCACATTCTATATCACTATTTACCGTGCCCTTTCCATTGATTTCGACTTTATTAAAAGTTCCTCCATTAACCGATCCAACTCCATTAATGATTAAGTTCCCCAGTGTTTTCATTTCCACAGCATTTCCTCCTATGCCAATTTGGATTTTAATTCCTCAGCACATTGCTCTACCGATATAGCGGCAGCCAATTTTGTCCCTTTTTCGAGAAGGACCTGTTCCCCGTTCATTGAAGCCAGGCAGCTGGACATGCCGAGTTTTCGAATGAAGCAGATCACAGCTTTTGGCTGCTGCAGAATCTCTTGATGATCATTTAATAGCTGAAGGAGCATTTTCCCTTCTTCGATATGGATATCCCCCGATTCCAGCAGGCTGGAAAGTATATAAAGCTTTAAAATCTCATAATAATTGAATTCGTGAATCTCCCCCTGTGTGTCCAGAAAGATATTCATAACCGGATCAGAAGCTATTCCTTTAGCCATCAGACTTTCCTTTGGCAGCTTCAGATTCGTTGCATTCAATGAAAACAAATCAGCCAGCTCATCCAAAGAAAGGCTATCCTTCATCTTCTGTATCTTTTCAACCCGCTCGAGGATTTTCTCTTTTGGAAAAAAAGTCTCCTGCCCTGTAAAAGTTGATTTCCTGACAAACCAGTCCTCAGGTATCAGGTTCTTCCTTTTCCACCGGTAAAGCTGTCCATATGAAATCCCAGTTAAATCCAGAACCTCTTTTTTTGAAATTAATTCATCGCTCAATTCCAGGACTCCTTTCTGATGATACGATTGTAACATAACACTGTTACGTATGAAATGTGTTTTTATTCTTTTTTTCCTGATTTTTTTCGACAAATCTTCCGGAATTCACCACGAAATCAATACTGTTCAAGTTTCTTACTGTAAAACAATGTTTTATTGACACAAAAAAACCTGGCTCATATAGAACCAGGTTTCCCTTCATTCGTATACTTTTAATAAGTTATACTGCTTTCCAATATACCGGTAATTTTGCCTTCGGTACATCTCTTTTGGAGTATCTTCTCCATCCGCCACAAGAATGATCGTTTTATCCTTATACTGATCCATCACGGATTTCTGCAGGGAGCTGCCGATGCCCTTTTTTTGAAAATCCTCATGGACCATCAATCCATCAATTTCAGCTGTTCGTTCCTTGATAATGACATCAACAGATCCGGCTGTCTTTCCTTTATAAAATGCAATAAGCTGCTGAATACTTTCATCTTTGTAATTTCTTAAGTGCTGAGCTTTCTTTTTCTCTGCGAAGTTTTCCCCATATACCGAATCCTGCTCATACTGAAATTCCAAATAATCGTTCCATGTTTTATCCGTAACATTTTCAACTTTAATTTCTTCCCTTTCCTGGACTTCCGGAAATTCAGCCGGAAGAATCGCAAATAACTCCAGGAACCCAACCGTATAATCTTTATCCTGCTGAAAGAAAGCCACAAGCTCTCCAGAAAGCTCCTCATCATCCGGAAAATAAAATCTTACATGCTTTTGGCCCTTTTTCTGATGAAAATCTCTTAAATATTGATGTGCCTCTTCAAACTCCTGAACGGAAGGCATTCTTTTAAAGGCAATAAAATTGCTGTCATACTGAAGGAGCATGTCAGGATTATGGTTATGAATAATTAGGTCATTTTCCAGAACACTGTGTCCCGGTTTATAAATATCATGAAATGTGATCTTTTTCATCGGTTTCTCCTAAAAACATTTTATAGGTATTTATACTCTCTATCTGTTATGAGCACATCATGGCAGCGCATTAAATTCTCCTTTAGTTCCGGAGGGGTATTTCTGTTATCATACGCACACAGGGAAATCAGGCCATGGTCAGAAATGGCATTGCTTAGATTTTTTTCATATTGTTCCACTAACGGAATGTAGTCCTTCACGTTCCCCCACTCAACCAAACCCCATGTAAATATCTTAGTATTGCTATCTAAATATGGCTGAATGTGTTTAAGAAAAAAGTTGAACACTGTACCAGGATTAAAATTACCGTTAGAGTAATAAAAATCAAAATTGTTCGTAAAATGAACCCTGTTTAATTCCTCTTTTCCCAACATATTAGTTAATTCTTTTTCAATAAGAAAATAATTCCGATCATTCTCCACAAATAAAACATGTCCGCCGCATCTGACACCAGCCGTTATGTATGAGACCGCATTCTGAAGATAGCAATCCATTTGATCATAGTGGTAAAGAATATGGCCACCGTTTGACTTTTGCAGATCATCAAGTAAATCTGTTAACAATTCATTCATTGATAAGACTCCTTATAACGAAAAAATGTTTGATGTACTTTAACGCTACTCACTCCCAGCTGCTCTTTCTTATTATATCTAAAAATTGAAAAAAGTGGATGTATTTTCTCCAGGTTTGCGGTCCACGGCCCATATAAAAACTCGAGGTAAGTTCCTCGAGTCTGCTGCAATTATAAAATATTATTCATTCTTCCGCTTCCACCCCGGCTATTTCATCAAAGTTAATTTTCTCAAGATCCCCGCTCTCCAGTTGCAGATAAATTTTTCTGCTGATGCCATCCAGTCGGTTTACCCTTCCTTTGTATTCGAGGAAAAATCCTTCCCGCCAGACTTTTACTTTCAAAAGATAAGCATATTCCATTGCATAGTGAATTTTGTTTTCATATTCCTCCAATTCATATTCATCAATGAGCGGCTTGTTTTGCGCCATTTGATCTCTTTCCAGCTTTCTTAGCATCGCCCGGTGTTCCGGCATGAAGTGAGCAGGCTGCCATTTTATTTTCCCTCTGTCTTTTAGCGGCATAATAAATCCCTCCATACTTTATTATAGAACATTTGTTCGATTTTAAAACCTAAAAAACAGAAAAAGCTTAAGTTGGTTCATTTGGATAATAAAAGTACGAATGGTAAAATACACTTTAACTCTCTAAAAAAAGATTGGTGAAACAATGAAGCAGATGCAAATCAAACACCGGTGGCTTGGAAGCTTGCTGGCGTCCGATCCCGGACTTATCCGATTTCAAAAAGCCGGACGAGCCACATTAAGTTTAATGGCGTCGGTATTTACAACTTTATTTCTTATGCAATTGGCTGGGGCAGATGCCGCTCTCGCCCTTACTCCGGCAATTGTTTCCGGAATGGCCGGCATGCTTGGCATCATGATTGTGATGGATGACTCTAAAAAAGGGAAAATGCTCACAACCGGCCTCCTTGGATTTTCAGCAATGGCAGGAGTATCAATCGGTTCACTGCTGGCAGAAAGCACAATCTTTACCGATATTTCAATGGTTGCATTAATATTTTTAAGCTTTTATTTGACCCGCTTTGGTGTCCGCTATTTCTCATTATGCATGATCGCATTCATGACACTTTATTTCTCATCTATTCTGCAATTATCAGCCAGCCAGCTTCCTTCCTTTTACTTCGGGATCTGGATTGGGGTCGCGTATGCTTTCCTGTTCAATTTTATTCTTTTTCAGGACACCGCGAAAAACCTGAAAAGAAGCATCCGCTCCTTTCATTTCCAAAGTAATTTTACCTTCAATCTCTTAATTGAGGGAATGCAGGAAGAGCGTATGACTGCTCATCAGCGGGAAGAATTGCGGAGAAACGTGCTGAAACTCCGGGATTATGCTGTAATCGTTTCAGAGTATATCAATGAGGATGATGTGCAGAAATTATGGCCCGGGCTGACCCCATCCCAGCTGAGATTATATATATTTGATACAGGCATGCTGATTGAAACGCTGACTGACTCCATCCGGAACTTAAAAAAAGCGAATGCCCTTGACATAGAAGAGCTGAGAAACCTCCTGGTCTGGGTCACCCGCTCTCTCCGTGACGCTGAAGTTCTTGCCCATCAATATGAAGAACAAAATCTTCGTGAAGCAGAGCTTGCTGTACAGGCACTTCGCCTGCTTATTATGGATTTGTTCAACAGGGAAGACAAACCGGCAGGATGGCTTTACTTGATCAGGCGGATCGAGTCCCTTGCAAACCATGTCATTGAGGGCGGCATAACTATACAGCAGGCGCTTCATAAAGTAAAAGACAATGAAATAGAAGTATCTGAAGAGACGCCCGATGAGGATGAATCACCTAAAGAAGATAAGAGCCTCAAACCTTCCACCAAAAAAGCATTTCAGGCATTGACTGCTGCCATCATATCCATCATTGCTGGACAGATTCTTTCGCCTGACCAGCCTTATTGGGTTCTTTTAACAGCCTTTATCGTTCTGCTCGGAACCGAATCAATCGGGCGCATTTATACGAAAGGTTTTCAGCGGTCAGTTGGAACGATTATCGGGGCAGTGATAGGATTTACGCTTGCCAGAGTGGTCAGCGGCCATTCTGTGCTGGAAATCACGCTCATTTTTGCAGCAGTTTTCTTCTCTTTTTATTTATTTGAAGTCTCTTATACATTAATGAGCATGTTTATTACGATGCTGGTCGCTTTTATGTATGACCTTTTACTTGGCGGAATATCATTCTCCCTTATCAGTTCCAGGGTTATCGATACGATTGCCGGTGCCGGCATTGCATTCGGCGTATCTCTATTTATTTTTCCTAAAAAAACGAAGGATAAAGTGGCCGATACGATAAATGATTATCTTCAGGAACTGAAACCGTATGTCACGGCATATGTGCGAAGCTTCCGGGAAGATGTGAATGTTAAGGAGCTTTCAGGCAAAGGCTTCTTATTGGATCAAAAGCTTAAAACCATAAACGTCGAAGCGCAATCACTGATAAAGAAACCCGGATCTCCGCGCCATGCTGACGTTAACAGATGGATCACCCTTTTTTCAGCCATCAATTACTATGCAAGACATCTGGTGGCTTCCTCCTACCGGAAAGGATTCGACTATCCTGATGAGCTGGTCGATGTTTTCACAAGAATGGAGGAGAAACTTGAATTAAATATTGAAACATTAATGGACCTGATCAAAGAAAGCGGAGACGGCACACTTGTCTATAGTCTGGACCGGGAAAGAGAACAAATTGAACGAATGGCACCACCAAGGCAGCAATCCCAGCGTGACTTGATTCATCATCTTTATTTCGTCTGGAGAATCAACAAAGCGATTGTGGAATTGGCAGAAGAGCTTGGTGCAGGGAAGGAGCAATAATGCTCCTTCCTCTTTTATTTATAAAGAGATTAATAATAGTAATATGGAGGATATGAGTAATAAGGATAACCGTAATATGGGTAAGGATAACCATATCCGAATGGCGGAGCTAAAGCACTTCCCAAAAGCAGACCTCCCAGGAAAGGAAACCCGAAGCCAAAACCGAACGGCCTGCCAAATCCAAATGGTCTTCCAAACCCAAATGGTCTTCCGAATCCAAACGGTCTCCCAAAACCAAACGGCCTGCCAAACCCGAAAGGTCTCCCAAAACCAAATGGCCTCCTAAAGTCATCATCTGGGCTAATCTGCATTAGTTCATTCACTTCATTCTGCATGTCTAGTCCTCCTCAGGATAAATTTCAGTATTAGCGTATGCAGATATTTATTTTAAGAGTAGGCTGTTACCCAGACAGAAATTCAAATACACCGCAAAAAAAAGAGCAATGCCCGAAAGCATCACTCTGAGTTTTTTCATTTCTTTATTCTGAGAAGCCTTAGGCTATTCAAGGTGACCAGCAGAGTTGCTCCCATGTCCGCGAAAATGGCAATCCATAAGGTCAGCCAGCCTGGAACCACCAGCAGTAAGGCAAGGGCCTTGATTCCGAGTGAGAACGTAATGTTCTGTTTTATGATCGCTAACGCTTTTTGGCTGAGTTTAATCGTATAAGGCAATTTGCTCAAGTCATCTGACATTAGCGCTATATCCGCTGTTTCTAGTGCCGTATCGGTTCCGGCACCGCCCATGGCAACCCCGACAGACGCAGCAGCAAGTGCAGGCGCATCATTGACTCCATCTCCGACCATTGCCACACTTTGATGGCGGGCACGAAGCTCTTTAATAACAGCCAGTTTATCCTGTGGCAGCAAATCCGCTTTAATCTCAGAAACGCCGGCCTGCTTTCCGATCTCCAAAGCCGTTCTGTGATTGTCGCCTGTCAGCATAACCGTTTTAATTCCCATATCATTTAGTTTGCTGATGACCGTTTTCGAATGCTCCCGTATTTCATCTGCAACAGCTATTATTAAGAGGATTTCGCTTTCTGTTCCCAGAATCATAACGGTTTTACCCTGGGTCTGCAGATCTGTTATTTGCTTTTGAATCGTGCCTTCCATGCCGCTATGAAGCTCTTCAAACAGATTGGGGCTTCCGGCATAATAGAGGACATCATTCACTGAGGCTTTTACTCCCTTTCCTGTAATAGAGATGAAATCCTCTATGTCCAGGCCGGTAAAATCAGTGCCTATGTCTTCTGCTTTTTTCATGATTGCAGAAGCAAGGGGATGCTGTGACCCTTTCTCAATGGCAGCCGTGATTTGGAGAAGCTGTCTTTCATCACCATTAATAGTGATGATGTCTGTAACGGCAGGAACACCTTTTGTCAATGTGCCTGTTTTATCAAATGCAATCGATTTAAGCGCCCCTGTTTCCTCCAGGTGGATGCCGCCTTTAATCAGGACACCGTTTCTTGCCGCATTTCCGATGGCCGTAACGACCGCTACCGGTGTAGATACGACTAGCGCACACGGACAGCCGACAACCAATGCAGCTAGCCCCTGGTAAATCCATTCGCTCCAATCCCCGCCAAATAGCGGAGGAACCATCGCTATTAAAAATGCTAAAACAATAATGGCAGGCGTATAGTACCTGGCAAACTTATCGACAAATTGCTGGGAAGGCGCTTTTTCAGCCTGTGCTTCTTCCACTAAATGGATGATTTTGGCGATGGTGGTATCTTCAGCATGCTTCGTGACTTTTACTTCAAGTAGTCCCTCTTCATTTAGTGTGCCTGCAAAAACCTCATCACCTGCAGTCTTAACGGCAGGCACGCTTTCTCCGGTAATCGCTGCCTGGTTCAGGGAAGAGGTTCCTTTCACTACCACGCCATCCATGGCCAATTTTTCTCCCGGCTTCACAATCATGATGTCACCAATTTGAATATCATCCACATGAATCCGCATTTCTTCATTGTCCCGTTTGATCAATGCTTCTTTAGGGGCAATGTCCATCAATGATTCAATGGACTGGCGCGCTTTTTCCATTGAGAAACGCTCAAGGGCTTCACTGATGGCGAAAAGGATGACAACCATCGCTCCTTCTCCCCACTCGCCAATGATCACTGCACCTATAATAGCGATCGTCATCAGGGTGCTCATGTCAAAATTCAATCTTGCAAGATTTTTGAAGCCTTTCAGGAATAAAGTATAACCGCCTATGATGATTGCTGCTGCATACCCTGTGATCGGATATAGATGATCCTCTCCATACTGTTCGCTTAAAAACCAGCTCACAATCAGAATAAGCGCTGCCAAATACACTTTATAGTTAGATTTCTGCTTCCAAAATGCCTCGCGCTCCACCTTTTTTTCATTCTCTGCACGCAGCTTCAGATTTTCAAAGGCTCCCGCTTTTTCGACCGCCTTCATTGAAGCTTTCCCTGTAACAGTTATCTTAGAAGCACCAAAATTCACATTCGCATCTAAAACGCCATCCAGGCGTTTCACGTTCTCTTCGAACGTCTTGGCACAGCCTGCTCAGGAAAAGCCCTGAACACGGTAGGTTACCGTCTCTTTCTCCGCAATTCCAGCTTGTTCAGACATTGGCTTTCACCTCATTTCTGTGTTCAAGTGCAATCATCATTAATTGCCTGATATGATCATCATCCAATGAATAAAAAGCCAATTTCCCTTTCTTCCGGAACTTAACTATTCCTTGCTTATGCAATGTCCGCAAATGGTGGGATGCCGTTGCCACTGTTGCGCCAATGATATTGGCAATATCACAGACACACAGCTCTTCATCCCGGGTTAGTGCATAAGAAATCTTTGCCCTGTTCTCATCAGCAAGAGCCTTGAATAATTGGGCAGCACCCGAAAGATCTTCCTTCAGCAGTTCCCCCTGAATGCGGTTCACTTTGTCTTCATCAAAGCAGTAAATATCGCATGTATCTTTAGAGCCCAATTTTATTCTCCCCTCATTATTCAAACATTCATTTGAATATATTATACCTCGTCTGTGACCTTATTCAAACAAGTATTTGAATATTGTATGAAAAAAGGAACCGGATTGCTCCGATTCCTTTTATTTCTTTACTTCTTCTTTCAGTTTTATCAATAATTCATCCGAATTCTCCGCTGCAATCATTTTTCCGTCCACTACAGCATAGGGAGATAGCCTGCATTCTTTGCATTTGCTCTGGCATTCGTATTCTTTATAGGTAATATTCTTACGGCTCAGGAATTGGTTAAATTCAGCCAAACTTTCTTCTTTTAAAAATTCATCCAGATTCCGCTGGCAAAATTCAATTGAAGATGTTTTTTCTTTTGAGAATAGTTTGTTGATGAGTTTCACCTGATCAAACTTCCTTTTGGTTTTACTTTTAGGATCTTTTCCGTACAAATTGTTGTTTTTTGCCTATCTATGTTGTCCGTTGATTTCCGCTCCAGGCTGCTCGCTTTCCGCGGGGCGGGCGGTGAGCCTCCTCGGCGCTCCGCGTCTGTGGGGTCTCACCTGTCCCGCTACTCCCGCTGGAGTCTCGCACCTTCCGCTCCAATCAACACAGTAAATATAATACAAAAAGCAAACCTTGCGAAAACAGCCTACTTAATAACACTTGTAAATATTGTTTTCCCTAATCCATTTGGTTGCCGCCCATTTTTCTCCCTTTTTGACAGGAAGACTGCTATGGACTGATAATCGGTCCAGCTGCCCCTGGTCATTGGCATAATGAAAGTAAATGGCCGATCCCTTTTTGGGAACAATCGAAAGTCCGGCTTTAGAAAAAACGGTTTCACCGCCCTCAGCCACATCATTCAAATAGATGAGGAAAGTGCCAACCCGCTGTCCGCCCTTGCCGGCATCCACCATATGGGTAGGGAAGAAATCAAAATGAGGCTTATATTCTTCACCCAATCCATAGTTCAGAATCTGAAGGCCTTCGCCATTTTCTGCCGGATAACCCGTCAGATCGGCAATCCTCATTTCAATCCTTTCGACCAGCTCATTTTCCATGATGCTGAAAGCCATGCTCCTGCTTGTTCTGCCGGAACCTGCCCGTTCTTCTCCAGAACCCGTATCCACCACACGGGATGGCTGCAGGCGGCTCCTTGAAAGACTGATGAGCCCATCACATTCTTCTGAGGTGAGCACAGAATCCAAATGGAGAACAAACGGCTTTTCATTCCTGGAAAGCACTTTGACGTCCCTGTCCCTGGCATGCAGGATATTCCCCTTCCTGCCTATTTCAGGGACTTCATAATTATATCGAATCTGCTGCCCTTCTGTCGTCCCTATTGCTTCATTTCCAACAATTTTAAATAAAGTCTCATAAGCAAACCGGTTATCGAACCCCTTTTTGATCAATGCATTTGCTAGCGAAATAGGACTCACTTCATTTTTTAACGCACCCGTAATCCATTCCTTCAGTTCGTCTGATATCTGCATAATCTTCGCCATTATCTTCCCCCTGTATGACTCACTGAAAATACCCATCGGCCGAAAAATAGAAATATATGTATTTTATTATACTATTATTATAGAAGGAACTGAAATCAATTTGGATAGTTGGAATTTGGTATTCGCCCTAGCAGGGGGACCATTTTCTTCCCGCCGCTCGCTTTTTCGGCTCTATAAAAAAAACAGGATAGAGTGTCACACTCTATCCCGTACTAGCCAATCATAATTTTCTCTTCTGCAAATTTATATTTGGCCTTTCCTTTTCTTCGGGCAAGTGCAAAAGCGATTGTGATAGGCCCTACTCTTCCTGCAAACATCATAAATGCAATTATTCCTTTTCCTGTTGCACTTAATTCAGGTGTCAGCCCCATCGACATGCCTACCGTGCCAAAGGCGGAGATTACTTCGAATAAAAGGACGTTTAAAGGAGCATTTTCAGTTATGGATAAAATAAATAAGATAAAGAAAATAAATCCTATTGAATAGACGGTTATCGTAAAGGCCCTGACAATTAGATCCTTCGGAATTCGCCTCCCCATCAGGCTTACTTCATCTTCCTCCTTTATCAGCGCCCGGACTGCAAGAAAAATCAAGACAAATGTAGTGACTTTAATGCCTCCTGCAGTACCGCCGGATCCCCCTCCAATGAACATGAGCAGCATGGTTACCAGCTGTGAACCCAGTGTTAATTCACCAGTATTCAAAGAATTAAAGCCAGCGGTTCTCGGTACTACACCATGAAAGTATGCTCCCAGCAGTTTATCTTTTAAAGGCAAATTGGCAAGTGTCCCGGGGTTATCAAATTCCAGCGCAAAGATAAACACTGTCCCCAGAAAATTTAGAACCAGAGTCATCAAAAGGACCAATTTTGTATGCAAAGAGAGTTTCTTCAAGCTCCTGGTTCTTTTCACATCAAGTACAACAAAATAGCCAATTCCCCCGATTATCAGCAGAGTGCTGAGCGTCATAATGACCGTAAAATCGCCGGCATATTCAGTCACACTCCTGAATTGGCCCATTATATCGAACCCGGCATTATTAAAGGCAGAAACCGAATGGAAAATGCCATAATACAACGCGCGGGGAAATCCAAAATCGGACAACCAGCGTATGGCCAGTATCAATGCACCGATCGTTTCAGCAATTAAAGTAAAGCCGACAACGAATTTAACCAGCCTGACCATCCCTTCAATCGAAAGCTGATTTAAAGATTCCTGGATCATCAGCCTTCCTTTCAACCCAATGTTCTTTCCAAGCATGATAGCAATGAGAACTCCAAATGTCATAAATCCAAGGCCGCCAATCTGTATGAGTACCATCAATACAATTTGGCCAAAAACAGTAAATGTTGTTTGGGTATCCACTACCACGAGACCTGTTACACAAACAGCAGAAGTCGCCTCAAAAAGGGCATCGATAAACGACAAATGATGTCTGTCTTTCGTAGCAAAAGGCAGCATCAGCAGCAGTGTGCCTACACCAATTAAGATTAAGAAACCGACCGAAAGCATTTGTGCCGGATTCATTTTTATCCACTTATAGGATCGTCCCATTCTCCTCATTCTTTTATGCTCCTTATACATCTAAGGCTAACCCCTTGTATTGGTATTTTTTAGGAAGGTTTATACTCCATGCCTCTCAAACCTGCCAATCCCTTTATTATGTCCCATTACAATCAGGACGTCTCCCTTTAAAATGACCTCTTCAGCCGGCGGAGTAACGATTATTTCCTTCCCGCGCTGAATCCCCACGATATTACAGCCATACTTAGCCCGTATATTCAACTCTGATAGAGATTTGTTGGCAATTTTATTAGTCGCCACAATCTCCACCATACTATAATCTTCAGACAGCTCAATATAATCAATCATCTTCTCTGAAACAATATGGTGGGCAATCCGCTTTGCCATATCCCGCTCCGGATGAATTACACGATCAACGCCAATTTTTTCGAGCACTCTGGCATGATACTCATTATGTGCCTTCGCCCACACCTTTGGAATTCCCAATTCTTTTAAGAGCAATGATGTCAATATGCTGGACTCGATGTTTTCACCAAATGAAACAAACGCATGATCAATATTTTTGATTCCCGTCTGTTTAATGGCAGCTTCATCAATCCCATTGATTTGAACGGCGTATGTCACAAACTGAGCGTATTGATTCACTTTCTCCTGATCCACATCAATCGCAAGCACTTCCACACCTAATTCATGAAATTCCTTTACAAGACTGCCGCCAAAGCGGCCTAAACCAAATACAGCATACTGTTTTTTCATTGAAGAAATTCCCTTCTTTTTAAAAAATGAACACAAAAAAACCACTCTTAATAAAGAATGGCCAATGGTTTCCATTAACCCTTCTCTCGATTTGGCTTACGGAGTTAGCTGTCGGATTAGGGATTGAGAGTATCCCTTCTTAGCCTTAATATGCTAAGATTCACCCCAAGATAAACAAGGTTTATCAAAATTGGTTCCCCCGCTCAAATGATTCAGCAAAAAGGTTTACTATGAAATTAATAAATATAAATTACTCCCATGTTTATCTCTTGTCAATCTTTTTCTCATAAAGCTGAGTTTAAAGGGATATTAATTTTTTGAACAAAAGAAAAAGACCTCCTCATAAGGTCCTTTTGGTCATTCCTTGCGGAATAACGCACCTGTTATTGAATAAGAAGACAGGCTAGCCAAAACTATCCTACCCAAAACTTTCCTACCCTCAACTTATACAGCCATCATTTAACAAGCCTTTGTTCTAACTCAGCTTTTTGGCGCAAGTGATGACGGAAATGCATACCAACTAAATCATACCATTCCCTTGCATTCAGCCATCCGAACCCCCCATGCTCTACTTTATATTTTGGGTTTATATTATCCACTTTCGATTCCCATTGACTTAGCCTTAGAATTACTTGATCCATTCTGCTGTTAAGATCATCCTTGCTATCTGAATTATTAGGTGGAGCATTTAGTTCAGCCGGCAATTTAATTTTTATTGGAGGAAACCCTCCTATCTTAAATAAATGCAAACCAAACTCAGTTTTCCCAAGGGGCTGTTCATCATATAATTTGGAGCATTTTTCCATATTATCCAGGTACTCATGGGCTACAAGGATTAAATGGTCATACATTTGCCCAATTGACCAGACCGTTTCTTCAGATTTATAGCTTAGCTGTTCTAAAGAGTATTTTTGAAGCTCGTTTTTGTAAGTCTTTATTAGTTTAAGTTCGCTCAATTTAAATTCTCCTTTATATTAAAATTAACTCACTGTATATGTAAGTAATTATTCAATTTTCTATTACAAATACCTTCTTCAAGAATCCTGCCCTGTTTGCACATTAGAGATCGAGTAAGAAATCGCAAACGTTTTATACTCAATTATTTTGAAAATTCAGCTAGAAACTTGGTAAATTATATTAAAATATAAAGAGAAGCAGAAGAAAGCGTCATAGATAGGGGGAGAAATATGAATATACAAGAAATAATACATCAGCTAATGAACAATAACATTTTACCTTCAAAGCCAACTTATCATGAAAAATTAAATGGGGGTACGGTTAGTGAATTGTACCTTCTGCATTTTGAGGAAATGAAGTATGTCATTAAGAAAAATGAACCACAAATTATTAAATCAGAGGCAAATTTCCTTAATGATTACAAGAAGACTGATTTATTGCCGAAACTCTTATTCGTTGATCCATTATACGAGTACATCGTTTATTCCTTCATTGAAGGCACTGCCAATTATGTTAGAAAAAACAAAAAAGAAACCCTCCAAACACTGGTGCAAGGGCTTTTAAATCATTACAAACCCGTTGACAGCATTAATGGCTGGGGCTGGGCGGATCAGCCATCGAAGTCTTGGCATAGTTTTATACTTGATAACATCAATGAAGCAAATAAAATCCTTCATTCACGATTAGATAATCGTCATTATAATCTCGTACTGGAGCTTGCTGAAAAAAACAGCAAAGGCAAAGAGGCATTTTTACTGCACGGGGATTGCGGAGTACATAATTTTATTTTTCGTAATGGACAATTAAGTGGTGTAATTGACCCGACGCCTGTTATTGGCGAGCCTTTATATGATTTAATTTATGCTTTTTGTTCATCCCCAGAGGAACTAACGAAAGAAACCCTCCTTAGTGCAGCAGCCTTTTTGAAATCTAAAAGTGATATGAATCTTTCTGTTTTATATGAAGAGGCACTAGTTGGTTTATATCTTAGAATGGCAACTTGTATAAAGCATCATCCATGTGATTTCCAGGAATACCTTGAAGCCTGGGATTACTGGGAAGAAATCGTTAAAAACGAGTAATTATTAAGCATTAATTGGGTTCTTTATCGGATTAGGCCACATACAAAAAATAAAGCTCAGAGTCACATACTCTGAGCTTTTTGTGTGTAATTTCTCTATGAATTATCTTAACTGAATTGTTTCTTAAAACGGATAGTGCCTTATTCCCAAATCGCAGATGCCCACTCAGGATGATCGATAAACGGATTGCGATTATGCTGGTAATCAGAGTAGATGATTTCGTTTCTTCTCCGTTCTTTATCATCGACCGGATCTTCCTTATGCCACTCGAGCAGGACAGACATTTTGCCATGATAAGGAGCAGAACCGTTGTTGACTGCATTGTTCAGCTCCAGATCCACTTCTCCGCTGTCTCCTTCATAGCGGACAGCCATATAAAACAGCATCCGGGCTACATCGCCTTTTACGGCATCCCTTGGTTCCCAGGAATCTGAGTCATAGTAATTTCCAAGTGCTTCAGAGTGCTGGGATCCCCCATTATCAAAGTCGAGATTTCCTCTCGAACTATTTACAGAAGCATCTGTTGGCCGCAAATGATGAAGGTCAGTTCCCGCCCCCATCGCTGTGCCAAAGTCCCCGTGCGATTTAGCCCACACATGTTCCCTGTTCCAATCATTGACTCCAGATCCATTGGTGAGTTTGCCCTGTGAACGCCCGGTATATAAGAGTATGACGTTATTCGGATTAGCCGGGTCTTCGTCTGTTTCACGAAGAGCTTCCCATACATTGGAATAGGAAATTTCATTATGGTCATCAATGATGTTATGAAGAGCAGATTTTAAAGACTCACCTGTTTTTCCATTTGCAGCATCATAATACCCTCCAGGTCCGGGTTCCGGGTCGATTGCTCCGCCGCCATCCAGTTCAAAAGCAGTACCATCCTTAAGCCCCGGATGAGAAAAATAAGCAGTCAGCGCTCCCGTTACTTTCATTTTCTTTCCCATCAGAGATGGATTCGATTTCAAACCATAGCTTGAGCGAAAGGAGGATGGAATTTGAACATAAATCATCTTAGCCAAGCTGGTCTCTGATGGACTATCCGCCAGCGCTAAAGCATAGTCATTTGGAAACCCGCTGGTGATCACCGTATTTGTTGCAGTCGGCTGTCCAACCACATAGCCTTGAACAGTTTTGGATGAGTTATTCTGAGCATTGATTCCCTGAGAAACCGAATAAGGTGATGACCAGGACCCATCTCCAGCAGCTGCCTTTGTTATTGAATCTTGTATGGGCTGCATTACAATGAGAATGGCAGCAAATAGAATCAGCGATAACAGCAGACCTTTTCTCTTACGATTCAGCATTCATTCGCCTCCATAATGTTTTGAAAGGACTTCGAATAATCAGAAAAGTCACAATCAACACCTAGTATAAATGAACACCTTCGGCCAGGGCATGATGTATTGGTCCCAAAATTATACTGTTTTACAATACTTAACAATTTTTTAAAGTGCTTACTTTTTTAATATGCCCAAATATTCAATCCAAGGACCAACATCTGTCCTGTACCTATTTGCCAATACTCTTGAAATCTGTGAAATATGCGTAAGATCATGCACAGCCCAAGTGGAAATCAATTCCCTGACTCTTACTGGACCAAATGCCGGATGAAGGCCTTTCTTTTCGAAATGAGTTTCCAGATCAGGCATACCTCTCAGCGAAGCCAAATTTTTCATTCTAAGGGTCTTAAAGATTTTAAGCTTTTCTTCAAATGGCAGATCCCCTGACAAACTTAAATGAGCAAAACGGTCAAATGGAGGAAATGGCTTGCTTTTCCCTTCCTGCAAAATAAATGTCAGTCGCGGAATCCAATTTTTCTCCTCGCCATCAATCAAATGATCAACCACTTCGGCTGCATTCCACGTCCCTTCCCCTTCATTGCCATTGAGCCATTCTGAAGATAAACCTCTTAGTAAGGCATCCAGCGTATCAGGTGTACGTTCAAGAATCTCAATAGCTTCTCTTAAGTTAAAATTCATATTGCCGCTCCTTTCCACCTTCACGGGTTTCTTATAATAATTTCTCAAAAGCAGTAATTGTGAGTAAATCGTTTATTTTGATCATTTCTACCTCTTTAAATCCATTTTTCAGATAAAATGCGACAGCTGGAGTATTCCTGGAACCGGTTGTGACAATCATTTTTTTTATGATCGGCCTCCGCCCAATGTAATTCAGCAGCTTTTGTGCAATCCCCTTCCTAAAATGTTCAGGATGCACAATCAGTCTGTGAATATCTAAAACATCATTCTTCTCTTTAAAGGAAATCGCACCGCATAATTTTTCTCCAGTAAAGTACCCAAAGAAGGTCTCTCCGGTTGTTCGCAAATCGTCCGCCGAATCCTTCAAAGGCGGTAAATCAGGATAACCAATGATTTCAGCCTCAATTTTGTACGCGGAAAGCTGTACGCTTAGAACCTGCTCAGCCGCTTTTCGGTCCTTAATATTTATTTCCTTAATCATGATCGTCCCTCTTTTTATATTAGTTTTAAAAACTAATTCTCTATCGAAAAAAAATCCCCTCTTTTTTGGACGAATGAGTCCCTTCCAATATAAAATGTTAGCTAAAGGGGTGAATTGGTATGAATCTAAACTATGAAGTGGTAAAAGAAGACGAAATCAGCCTATGCCGGGATTTATGCAATGAGCTGATGGCTTTTCAGAAATCAAAGGCACATATAACACCTGAGCGATTTGACAGCATGAACTTTGAAACAAGAATGGTTCCATCCGTAAAATCTGCTATACATAATTATATTGTAATTGTTAAGGACGATGAAGAAGTCGTGGGCTATGTCTATTCCAATGTTTCTCCTAAGGAAGCCTACTCGAATGATATCGCCACTTTTTTTGATTTATCTTCAGTTGAGAAAGACAATGTTGGCTGCTTATCACAATTCTTTATTAAAGATGGCTACCGGCAATACGGAATCGGGTCAGTGCTTTTTAACATGTCGATGGAATGGTTAGGTCAATTTAAAGATGTGGAAGACTATTTTATTTATGTATCAAATGGTAATACAGAGGCCCTTGAATTTTATGTAAGTAAAGGATTTACTAAGAGTCACGATATTCTGGACGGTTTTATTACAGTTTTGCGAAAATAGGTTTGTTTTCCCATAATGCATATATCTATTTTCTTTAAAAATATAGTGGACATTGCCAGATATCTTGTTATAATTCAAAAAGAAATTACTTTGAAAAGGGTGCATTATGGGAAATACATGCAGATATGTTGTGAGTGCCACTGGAAAAAACGGCGAGACTTATTATACGCAATGCAAGGATAAAGTGGAGTTGAAAAAGTGGCTTGCCGAACATGAAGACAAGCTGAATAAGAAGGAACTGAAAGTCAAGGACAAAAATAGACATCCTATTTTCAACTGGCTTAATTTCTAATACCTTAATATTATTGTTTGAATAATATATTATTGGAAATAACAAATAATTAAAAGGATGTTTACAAATTTCATACTATTTTGTTATTATATTAAAAAAACATAAATGATTTTCGCTTAATCTTTATTGAGCGGGGGAACCAATTGTACTTTTTATAAAGTACCTGGGGTGAATCCTTTTATAGGTAGGGTACTCTCAAAACCCGAACCCGACAGCTAACCTCGTAAGCGTGTTGAGAGGGAAACACTGCATATATGCACAGTGGTTATACCTCTGTGTTTTTTTGTTGCCTTTTTTAAGTTAGATTTATGTTTTTTGGGGGTAATATAGGGAAGGACATTATTTTTTGTGTCTGTATTTTACATTTTTTTACATCATTCATTGGAGGAACGCGTATGAAATTATCAACTAAAATTATTATTGCTTTGATTGCAGGGGGAATTACAGGCCTGCTGATTAATTTGTTTGCGCCTGGAATATTCCCTGAGCTTGACAAGTTTTTGTTTACACCGCTTGGAAAAATCTTTTTAAATCTGATTAACATGCTGGTTGTCCCGATCGTATTCTTTTCCATCACCCTCGGTACTGCAGGACTTGGTGATCCAAAGAAATTAGGAAGAATCGGTGTAAAAACGATATCCTACTTTTTAGTTACTACAAGTATAGCGATTATTATCGGACTCGCTTTGGCATATGTCTTCCAGCCGGGAAATGTTGGGGAATTTGACGTAACAAACGTGGAGTATGAATCTGAAGAAGCTCCGCCTGTCTCTGACACCCTATTAAATATTATTCCGACCAATCCTGTAAAAGCCTTCACAGAAGGAAACATGCTTCAGATTATTACTTTTTCCATTTTCGTCGGATTTGCCTTAACGATGCTTGGCAATAAAACAAAAGGCATTTTAAACCTGATTGAACAGGGCAATGACATAATGATGTATCTTGTTAATCTGGTTATGAAATTTGCGCCATATGGAACATTCGGACTTATCGTTTCAGCTGTCGGCAGCCAAGGTCTAAGTGCCATTAAAGCCATGGGACTTTATATGATTGTTGTCCTTCTCGCGTTATTTATACACGCGATCTTAACCTATGGAGGTTCCATTGCTTTACTTGCAAAGAAAAACCCGATTTGGTTCTTTAAAGGCTTTGCACCGGCAATGGGAGTTGCGTTCAGTACTTCAAGCAGTAATGCAACGTTGCCGATTTCCATGAATACTGCTCAAAAGAATCTGAAAGTTCCTGAATCAATCAGCAGCTTTGTTCAGCCGCTTGGTGCAACGATCAACATGGATGGGACAGCCATCATGCAGGGTGTTGCCACTATATTTATCGCACAGGTATTCAATGTGGATTTATCACTCACCCAGCTTATCACCGTTGTTCTTACCGCGGTGCTTGCCAGCGTAGGTACTGCAGGTGTGCCGGGTGTCGGCCTTATTATGCTTGCCATGGTTCTTAACTCCGTTAACCTGCCGGTTGAAGGTATCGCCTTAATTATCGGTATTGACCGTTTGCTTGATATGACGAGAACAGCTGTCAATATTACAGGAGATGCTGCTTGTGCAGTTATTGTCACGGAAACAGAAGCAAAGAAAGAGGCTGTTAAAGCCTGATCACAAAATAACACCGGTTATCCGGTGTTATTTTTTTCGGAGCTCACCCTCCCCTTCTACATTCAATTTCATTGCTTTTCTATGATAGTTTAGTATAATTAGATTCATAACCATCACGTAACAGTTTGGAGGAAACCTCATGGGGCTGAGAAGTTAAGAATAGGAGAATTGGCTGAAAAAGCAAAGGTTACGAAGAGAACGATTGATTACTATACTTCCCTGGGTCTTTTAGAAGCAGAACGTTCACCTTCAAATTATCGCTATTATGACCACTCCTCCATCGAACGTATTGCTTTTATCGAGAAATGTAAAGCGGATGGTTTGTCATTGGAGGAAATCAAGAAAAAAGTCATCAGCCAATTTTCTGAAGAGGTAGATGTTCTTGAGCTAAGGCTAAAAATTCAGGATCTGGAGGAAGATGTGACGAAAGCACTTTCACAGCTGAAGAAATCAGATCCGGAAAAATATGAGTATGTTAAAAAAAATATTTCACATGAAAGCTTATCATTAATTCAGTCACTGCTCTTATTGCTGAACTGATATCGTTTTTTTGATTTTTGGAGCATTATGGATATTTGTTTGGGCACAATTTAAGTAGTGAACTTATTAAGTATTATTACCATTTTAGGAGGTGTATGTCTTACTTTTTAGTAAGACTGCTTGTTGACAACCATAAATTTATTATTGATTGCATTATTAATAGCATTAACCGCATTCTTCGTAGCAACCGAGTTTGCGATTGTAAAGGTCCGTGTTTCCCGAATTGATCAGCTGATTGCTGAAGGGAATAAAAGGGCTATAGCGGCTAAGAGAGTCGTCACGCACCTGGATGAATATTTATCGGCCTGCCAATTGGGGATTACCATCACTGCATTAGGTCTCGGGTGGCTTGGTGAGCCAACGGTTGAAAAGTTATTGCATCCGTTATTTGAGAGGTTTGAAATAGCAGAGTCCCTTACCCATATTTTATCATTTGGTATTGCCTTTGCTTTAGTCACCTTCCTGCATGTCGTTGTAGGAGAGCTTGCACCAAAAACAGTTGCCATTCAAAAAGCGGAAGCAGTTACAATGGCTTTCGCAGCACCGATTATCTGGTTCTACCGAGTGATGTTTCCATTCATTTGGTTCTTAAATGGATCTGCCAGGGTACTCGTTGGCCTGTTTGGTTTAAAGCCGGCTTCTGAGCATGAAATGGCCCATTCAGAAGAAGAACTGCGAATTCTTTTATCTGAGAGTTATAAGAGCGGTGAAATCAATAAAAATGAATTAAAGTACGTGAACAATATCTTTGAATTTGATGAAAGAATTGCAAAAGAAATCATGGTCCCGCGTACTGAGATGGTTACGATTGCCTTCGATAATACACTGGCAGAAATTATGCAAACCATCCAGACAGAAAATTACACGCGATACCCCGTTGAAGATGGGGATAAAGACAATATCCGCGGGTTTATTAATGTAAAAGAATTTCTGACTGCCAGTCTAACAGACAGGATTACACCTGAGAACCTTGATTTAGACTCCTTTATTAATCCGGTCATCCATGTCATTGAAAGCATTCCCATTCATGACCTGCTTGTCAAAATGCAGAAGGAACGCATCCATATTGCCATTTTAATGGATGAATATGGCGGAACTTCCGGATTGGTGACGGTTGAAGACATTCTTGAAGAAATAGTCGGTGAGATCCGTGATGAATTTGATGAAGATGAAGTTCCGGAGATACGAAAGCTGAATGATGATCATTATATCCTGGATTCCAAGCTTCTTATAGAAGATGTCAATAATCTGCTTGGCACGGATTTTGAGCATGAAGACGTAGATACTATTGGCGGCTGGTTCCTTACACAGCATATGGAAGCAGAAATAGGAACAGAGATTGAAGCGGATGGATTTACATTTAAAGTCCACGAAAAAGATGGACACCAGCTTCATTATCTGGAGGTTTTTAAAAGCAAGCCCCAGTTAGCCTAAGAAAAAACGGCGGCTCCGATTAAGGCAGCCGCCATTTTTGTGTCTATATAAATACTTGATTGTTTTCTTATTACCCGTTAGACTGACTTATGTACATTTTATATCTATAAACTTTGTGAATTGTCTAGCTCTAGCGCCTACCCCCTCGATGGGTCGGCTTGCGCTTTTCTTATTAATCAACAGGATGTGTGACTATGTCAGAAATTGTTATCAGCTTAATTGAATTTTTAAAACAGTTTTCTTACTTTGGGATATTGCTTGCCCTATGCTTTGAATTTGTCCCGGCAGAAGTGGTTCTTCCTTTGGCCGGCTTTTGGGTCTTCCAGGGTGACTTTAATTATTATCTGGTTGTATTAGCAGGCACTGTGGGAGGAACGATCGGACCGCTGACATTATATGCGCTGGGCCGATATGGCGGCCGTCCCATGGTTTTAAAATACGGAAAATACTTTTTAGTTTCACAAAAACAGATTGATGCGTCGGACAAGTTCTTTGAAAAATATGGTTCAGGTGTGGCTTTCTTTGCCCGCTTTCTGCCGGTTGTCCGTACAGCGATATCGATTCCATGCGGAATGGCCAAAATGAATGTGTGGAAGTTCTCAATCTATACATTCCTGGCAATGCTTCCGATTACCGCATTTTATGTTTACCTTGGGTTCAAGCTTGGCCCTCATTATAAAGAAGCAGAGGAAATTTTCAATAGCTATGCCCTTCCTATAGTCCTGATTATCCTTGCGGGACTCATTATTTTCTTCGCTTACAAATTCATCAGCAAGCGCAAGAGCGAAAGTATCTAAATCAAAAACGGAACTGGATGAGCATAACGGATTCGGTTTTGAAGTGCAAAATTCGAATTTGCAATGCTTTTCGCAGTGTAATTAGCTGAACACTTTAGCAGTAAAATTAGCACGAAAAAAGCTCGGAGCCATTATGCTCTGAGCTTTCTTTATAGCAGCACGTTATTGAAGATAAGCACCCTTATGTTTAAGTACATTAGTTCAGAAACTTATTCCAAAAATTATTCTTTAATTATTGAGTAGTGCGTATAGATACTTTAAGCGGAGCAAAGCAGTATGCTAAAACAGCCTCTGGACGATTAAATGGTCCTAAAAAAATTCTTAAATCAATAAGTCATTCAAACAAATTATCTCGCATCCTTTACTTTCATAATAGTCTATCATACCATCAATTTTCTTTTTATCATAACTGGTAATGCAATCTGATAGTACACTAACCCCATAGTTTGATTTACGTAAGTTATAGCAAGTTGACTTAACACAAGCAACAGCATCCGCTCCAGTAATGTAGAAGTCGTCTATTTCATTTATACTAATAAAATCTGTGAATTCTTCACTTGTTAATGCGCTTCCTTTATATTTTGTAAAAACATTTTCTGATACTATTTTCAAATCTGGAGCTAATTCCGCACCTAGTGTACCTGTTTTAAAAGTTCTCGTACCAGGTGACAAATTCTCATGTCTTATGTAAACAACATGAATATTATTTTCGACCGCCCAATCAATTGATTTGTTGATATTGTCAATGATATCTTTGTAATTCTTTGTTATGTCATTTTGAATATCAATTATTACTAAAGATTTTTTTCGCATAAAACTTCCTCCTAATAAATTAACTGGTGTCTTGCGTTTTAGCTATTGCAACAAGTTCCTGTTTTTCTTCTTAAACAATCCTGCTTCGTTAGTTAAATTAGCCTCTACAGCCAAATAGGCAAGATAAAAGTCATCAAATTCCATTTTATCTCTTACAACCATTGCTCCATTCTCTGTTGCAAGTGATATGGTGTCATCAATCGTATTCTACTTCAATCTGAATCCTGGTTCCATGCGGGTAATCACTTGGACCTATACTGATACCCCCATTAATTGCTTGATTTTGAGCTTTTTCAGTATGGACGGGCCGATATCCCCACTTCGCTCTTCTATCTCCCAGTTAAAAACTTTGGAATAAAACTCAGCTGCTTTTTCCGGATCCTGACAGTTTAATTCAAACCCAACTACTTTTGCCATTGTCATCTCTTGCTTTCATTAATTTAATATGTATTTTTCAAATAACCATTCCAAGTACCTTATCCACCAAATCACTATTTTCCTCAAGCCCAACCTTATGACACAGACATGCATGTACTCTTCTGAATTCGGGGAAAATGCATGTCATTACCGTCATAATTTCAGAGGGTTCCTGGCTGCTGAACCATTCTTCCAGAAGAATCAGCTGCCAGTCTTCAAGTTTGCTCCTTGATCCTTGCAATCTGGCCCAATCTCCAAAGGTATTTGGCTGCACCCCTGCTTCCATATGCCATGCATTTATTATGGATAACCGAAGATTGTCCAGGCAGCGAAGAGCATAATATACCTCACCCCGGCTCACTCGTCTGTATATTTCATGTACATATGCAAAAAATTTATTTCTCCAGCTTTCTATATCTTCAATTTCAGGCTGGTAAGTTAAATCCTTTGATCTTTGGGATAATCCAAACATTAATCCATCCGTATCATGAACAATTTTAATATTTTGAAGCCATACAGTTGGCCAAAGCTGTTTAGTAGAATAATAAAATGCATCAACTTTTAAGAAATTAGTGTAGTGTGCAACAGTATGTGCAGCCCGGATATTATCTTCGAAAAATAAAACATCTCCCCATTTTTTTGCCCTTTCTCTTTTATTATGCCTATACTCCTCAAATGCCCCGTCTTTCACGACAATCCTCACATCGATGTCTGAAAATAAATCCGTATTGTTTTCTCCAACTGAGCCGCCATAAAAAACAGACAACACATTTTGATCATGTATCAAATCCTTTTCAATGCATTGCATTATTCTTTCTCTATGTCGCGGAAGATCAGAATCTCTTTCTTTGTATTTAGCACCAAATCCCGTGGACACCTGACCAACTCCCTTTTTCATTATTTCTGATGAAGACAAACATGATTAAACTCATTGATTCTCCGGTAAAAAGATAGGAAAGTCTCTTCAGGACTCTATTTCTCATTCAGAAATTCCCCTTTTCCGAGTAAGGTCTGCTCCTAATGTATTACGAATATTCTCAAAAATAGTTTCAAAAAAAATTAGTCATTTCCTTAATATTGAATGAAATTGAAAATATCGGCAAAACTAAAAAAAATACATATGATGGGGTGAAATAATGCAAAACCCATTCGAGGCCATTAAGGAAACCATTAAGAATTTTGCTGATAACGAACCAAAGCCGCCGCTGCATGTCGGGGAGGTTATGGATTTATGGACTCTGTATACAGCATTCCATGAAGCCCACTCCCTTTACTATATTGCCTTAAATATGACCACAGATCCTGAACTATTGCATACTATACGCTCCTCCATTAAAGGAAGCAGGGCCGACACAAAAATGATTGAGAATTTTCTGCTTAAAGAAGGAGTGCCACTGCCTTTAACTAATGCCGAAAAACCACTTTCCAACCCGGATTCTGTTCCTGAAGGTGTCAAGTTAACGGAAGATGAAATCGCTAATTTAATATCAGTAAAAATCGCAGCAAGCATAACCTTTTGTGCACAGGCTATGAGTAAAACAGTCAGAACAGATGTGGGGTTAATGTTCTTTACCTTACAGGTGCACTTAATGGAAATTGCCTCCCCTCTTAAGAATTTAATGAAGGAAAGAGGCTGGCTGAGAATCCCGCCAAGCTATATGCCGCCTGGCACTCCTGAAAGAAATTAAAAATCGCTGAAAGACTTCTGCCCCTGACCAACGGAGCAGGAGTCTTTTGTTATTTCTCCCGATACACGGACTGGCACAGAATATTTTCATCTGCGTATTCCTATAGTGGTGATGAACATGAAAATATTAAGAACGATCAGAAATATGATAAAACACGAGGCCAGGAAGTTCTTCGATAACAGAATGGAAAGGAATAAAGAAAGGCTGTGAGCTTCCGGCAATAGCAGGAAGCTCTAATTTGACCTGATATAATGCAAATGCCAGCGGACAAATAAAAAAGCAGCAAAATAGTAGAAGAAAGAATACCACCATTTCCAGAAGAAATAATTAATAAAATCCATCTTAACCGTAACCATTTCATAAAGAACAGAGAAAATGACCCAGGCTGCTGTATAAATGAAAAAAGAACGCCTGCTTTCCGGCATGAAATTCAAAAAAATAATCCCGAATGACGCACCAAGAGTTAATTCAATAATATGTACCCCCAGCTGTACTCCCCCGCCGTTTAACTCATACAGCCGAAAATATAAACTTAGCATTACGTCTGTACTTAAGTTAATCAAAGCAATGACAGCCCAGCTTACGTATATTTCTTTATTCGTTAAACGCTTTGGCATAAACCAAATTACAATGAGATTAATGGCCAATGAAAGATAAGGAAACCAATACATACAAATGAACCGCCTTTTTTTATTTCTATACCTGCTATGTAAAGAACTTATCTCCTCCAACAGAAGCATATATTTATAAGCAAAGTTTTAATATATAGTTCCTTATTCATCAATTTGCTATGCAGAGATAATGTTCCCGAATTTGTCAACTCAGGTTATGGTCCCGGAAAAAGTATGGTTGACCTGTAAGTATTTGGGTATTTTAAAACTAAGAATGCCCTAATACATCACGTTCACACATGCATTTCCTACATGAAAGGAGAGCGTTATGCAAAAAGGAAGCTTTCAATTAGTTCTGCAGACAGGAAGTTTGGTTGTCGGCTTCATGGTGTGGGTCATTCTTTCCTCACTGATGCCCTATATCCAGTCCGATATTGCCCTCAATCCGGGAGAGGTGGCGTTAGTCACGGCCATACCTGTCATATTGGGGTCTTTATTAAGAGTCCCAATTGGCTACTGGACCAACCGTTATGGTGCAAGGCCTATTTTCACCGTAAGCTTCATTGTCCTGATTCTGCCTGTGTTTGTGATCAGTTCAGCAGGTACGATGATGACCCTCATCCTCGGAGGGCTTTTACTGGGGATTGGCGGAGCAGTATTCTCTGTTGGTGTTACCTCCTTGCCGAAATACTATCCAAAAGAACGGCACGGTTTTGTAAATGGCATTTACGGAGCCGGCAACATCGGTACTGCAGTAACCGCCTTCTTGGCGCCGGTACTGGCAAACAGCTTTGGCTGGCGAATTACGGTGCAGTTCTTTATCATTCTTTTAGCACTCATTGCGGTATTAAATTTCTTGCTTGGTGACCGTAAGGAAAAGAAAGTCCAGGTGTCTCTCGGGGAGCAGATTAGAAGTGTTTACCGCAATCCTAAATTATGGCTGTTAAGTTTGTTTTATTTCATCACGTTTGGATCCTTCGTAGCCTTTACCATTTATTTGCCCAATTTCCTTGTAAATCACTTTGGACTGGATAAAGTGGATGCAGGACTTCGGACGGCCGGCTTTATTGCCATCGCTACCTTTTTGCGCCCTGCCGGCGGTTGGCTTGGGGATAAATTCAATTCCTTTGTCATTTTGATGCTTGTATTCTCAGGGCTGACATTCGGCGGATTTCTCTTATCCTTCACGCCATCACTTCCGATCTACACAGTTGGATGTCTCGGTGTAGCCATTTGTGCAGGAATTGGAAATGGAACCATATTTAAACTTGTACCTATGTATTTTTCCAAACAAGCCGGGATTGTCAATGGGATAGTCGCTGCTATGGGGGGACTTGGCGGATTTTTCCCGCCGATTATTTTAACCATTCAGTTCGATTGGACCGGTCATTATGCCATCGGTTTTATGGCATTATCCGAATTTGCCCTCGCAAGCTTAATTCTGGTCGTTTGGCTTTACTACCAGGATAAGCTCAGCTTATCGAAACAGGTGCTTGAAAGTACAGAGTCCGGCATGATGATTACCGATTTAAAAGGAATTATTAAACAAGTAAATCCAGCCTTCACAAAGGTTACTGGATTTACACCGGAAGAAGCGGTCGGCAAAACACCTGCAATCCTTCAGTCAGGAAAACATACAAAAGAGTTTTATAAGCAGATGTGGGTGGAAATTGAGACGAAAGGATATTGGCAGGGTGAAATCTGGAACAAAAAGAAGAACGGCGAGATCTTTCCAGAGTGGCTAACCATCAGTACCATCAAAAATGATGCAGACGAACCGAAGCTGCATGTGGCCATGTTCAGCGATATCTCCAAAAAGTAAAAAACACCTTCCCCCAGGTAACGGGTTCAGTTACCTGTCAAAAGTTCGGCTGCAAATTACGGTACATTTTAACCGGCAATTTTGCTAACAGAAAGATAATTTGGAGAATGAAAAAAAATCGCTTAACAGTTGCGTTAAGCGATTTTTATTTATGAACGAAATACAATTTCCACAATCCTTATTAGGAAATAAAGAAGGCCCCCTCAGCAGCCTGAATACCTCATTCGATCTTATTACTTAGATATTCCCCGAAGGTGATTTTCCCCATTTTTCGAAAAGAATTTGTATTTTTCCCCTCTGAGATAGATTTGTACAGTTTTCCTGGAAAAGAAATGCTTAAAACTTTATTTGACTCCTTATTTTTTTGGATTTTCAGTTCAGCCATTTCTTTTAATGTCATAATATCTGGTCCACAAAAATCATCCGCTCTTCCTTGTGGATCTTTCTCCACTAAACCTATTAGATGACTGGCAAATTCACTAACATCAACACTTTGAAATTTAAAGTTTCCAGGGACAATATATCTTTTAAAGAGTGGTTTTGATATAAATAAATTTTCGACAAAATTGTGGAACTGAGTGGCACGTACAATTGTGTGTGGGATAGAACAATTATTTAACAACTCTTCTGCTTCATATTTGTGTTTATAATATTTAAATGGTATTTCATCTATCCCAACAATTGACGGATAAATAAAATGTTTTATGTGTTTCATTTTACCTAAAAACTCCTTAAACGCTAAAACCTCGACCATTTTTGAATTTTTCATCGGACTTGTTGCTGCGTGTATTATTACATCTACATCTTTTACTGCGGCATCTAATCCTTCACCAGACGATAAGTCGCTATAAACCCACTCGAAATGTCCTAATCCTTCAGGTTTTCTTCTAGAAGTTATTTTAACTTTATAATCAGAACCTTTTAGTTGCTTAACTAAAGTTGACCCTAGTTGTCCTGTTGAACCTGTAACCAATATCCTCAAAGTAAACACTCCCACTCTAATGAATTTCTCTTTATTGTCATATTCAGAAACTTGGTTCATAATTCAACAAAACTGATCCGTTAGTTTAATTAGAAATTCAACCAAAAGGAGCATAAATCCTTCTCTGTAATAATGGTTTATAAATGCCCCACAAAACAAAAAACCAAATTGCCGGTATAGCAATTTGGTCTGCAAAAATTGTGATAGGTATCCGAACCCGTTATCCTCCATAGGTGCTGTTTTCTACTTTACAGGCCAGAAGCAATTTCTTCATCATCTTCACGCAACTCTTGTAAATGGCCTTTATTATTCATTCCGAATAACACTCTTTCCTCTGTCTGATTGTGGATATCCACCAGCAGGAGAATGGTTTTAAAGCGGTCAATCACTTCTTCTGTTACTCCATCTCGCGGAATCCTTTCCTTCAGGTCAGAAACAAGCATTCTTAAGAGATCATGATCTCTGATCAGCTTAATGACTTCCTCCTTCAGGTCCGGTTTATCCTTCATAACCTCCTGATAAAACCCTTCCTCTTCGGAATCTGCATGGGCAATGGTTCTGGTCTCCCAATGCTCCACCAGTGCCTCGGCAGCAATCCCGCACTCCTTCTCTCTGCCTTCACGAGACAGTTTAACGAGCACTTCAGTGAGATCACGGCCTTCCGTATAATACCCATCATGAATGGATTGGTGTGAATAATGGTTTTTTAACGCTGGGCCAGCCAACAATCATTCCTCCTTGTAAAGGAAAAAGAAAGGCTGTATCACGATGAAGCCTTTCTGCTCCTTATTTCTTTTAGCGCTTAGTTACATTCTGATTTTTTGCAGGCGACATTTTCCGGTACACAAGATATCTCCTTTTCAGATAAGCCAAAGGCAGGCTCCACACATGAACCAGCCTTGTAAATGGCCAGATGGCAAATAGGACAAATGCCAGCAATACATGTGCCTGGAAGCCGATCGGCGCTCCGATCATATAAGCGGGATCTGGGTTAAAGGTTAAAAGCCCTCTAAACCATGGTCCAATGGTCACCCTGTAATCGAAATCCCCTCCAGATGCCGTGTATCCGACTGTGTTGGTAAAACCGACGATGACCACTATGCCAAGCATAACGAGTGATAGCCAGTCTTTGAATTGGCTGTTCATTTTAATTCGTTTTACGGATGCCCGTCTTGCAAATAGCAACGCCCCGCCGATCACGCAAATGACTCCTGCCGCTCCGCCAAACCAGACAGCGCCAAAATGATACATATGCTCCGTAATCCCCACAGTATCGTACAATACTTTAGGTATCAATACGCCTGCTACATGACCGAAAAACACGAAGATAATGCCCCAATGGAACAGAATGCTGCCCCATTTAAGCTTTTTCTTTTCCAGGAATTCACTTGATTTAGCCGACCAGCCAAACTGGTCGGTATTGTAACGGTAAATATGCCCGAGCACAAATATCGTCAGACAAATATAAGGGAAAATCACCCATAAAAACAGATCAAGACTGCTCATATGATTCTCCTTTCATCCGAGCTGCCAATTGCATCAGATGCGCGAAGCTGTTTGATGCAGTCGACACATGCCGCCAGCAGGAAGTGATAAGGACTGTTCAGGGCTTCAAGTTCCAAAGACAGGCGCTCAATTGACCGAAAGTGCAGCTTCAAAAGCTTAGCTGATTTCTCAGGTTCCGTTAGAGCCGCAAATTCCAAAATAAGCGGCAGATAGTCCGGAAGCTCATCGCTCTCGAGCTCTGCCCCCGCTTCCTTGAATTCCTGCCTCAATTTAACCAGCGCCGGACCTCTTTCCCGATTATCTTTAAACACGGAATAAGTCAGGTACAAGGTGCTCCTTTCATTAAAATCAAAGGTCAGCACATAATTTTGGCACAGATCCTCATAAGCAGTACGGTCCAGATAGTCCAAAAATTTCTTCAGGCTGACGGCGATTTGCTTATCATCCAGTGAGTCGGCTTCACTATGCAGGTCAGGCAAATAGTCTTTCCATTCACTGGATGGGTACTGAAGCAGGACAGATGCTAATTTATAGACCGCTTGGTTTTGATTCATCCAAATCACTCCAATATTCTTCGCCATAATAGTAAAGCGGATCTCTTTCGGAGCCGACACTGCAGGAGTTACAGTCTGTGGCCAAATCATCAAAGCCGACATTTCCTTGCATATTGTGCATATCACCGGTTCTTTCTTTATGGGAAGCAGGGATCACATATCTGTCGGAATACTTGGCAATGGCTGAAAGCTCATACATATCCCGCACAATCTCTTCGGTCATTCCTGCCGCCTGCAGTACACTTGTATCCGGTTCTTTTCCCAGGTTCACCTGGCGCATATAGGTCCGCATCGCAACAAGCTTTTTAAGCACCGATTTAATCACTTCTGTATCACCCGCTGTGAACAAATTGGCTAAATACTCGATTGGGATTCTGAACTGATTAATCGTTGGGAAAATGATATTTGGATCCAGATCATCAATTTGCCCTCCGAATGCATTCACAAATGGGCTGAGCGGCGGAACATACCAGACCATCGGCAGCGTGCGATATTCAGGATGAAGCGGAAGAGCAATCCGCTGTTCCACTGCCATTTTATAAACCGGCGATCTTTGCGCGGCTTCAATCCAATCATCGGGAATGCCTTCTTTTTTCGCTTCCTTAATCACTTCCGGATCATGGGGATCCAGGAACATATCCAGCTGGGCTTCGTATAAATCTTTGTCATCAGGAACGGATGCCGCTTCCTTCACTTTATCGGCATCATATAGAACAATCCCAATATAGCGAAGCCTGCCAACACAGGTTTCCGAACATACAGTTGGCAGTCCCGCTTCAATTCTCGGGTAGCAGAATGTGCATTTTTCTGCTTTATGGGTCTTCCAGTTAAAATAAACTTTTTTATACGGGCATCCCGTCATACAGAACCGCCAGCTGCGGCATGCTTCCTGGTCCACAAGCACAATCCCGTCTTCCTCCCGTTTGTACATGGCTCCTGAAGGGCAGGAAGACACACAGGAAGGATTCATGCAGTGCTCGCAAATCCTCGGCAGATACATCATAAATGCCTGTTCAAATTCAAATTTAATCTGGTCATCCAGCCCGGCCATGTTCGGATCCTTCTTTCCGGTTACATGAACACCTGCGAGGTCATCCTCCCAGTTCGGACCCCATTGAATGTCCATATACTCGCCTGTCAGCTGGGATTTTGGCCTTGCTACCGGCTGGTGTTTTTTCTCAGGGCTCTGGATCAGATTTTCATAGTCATATGTCCAGGGCTCATAATAATCATCAATATCGGCAAGGTCAGGGTTATAAAAGATATTAAGCAGTTTATTGACACGGCCGCCTGCCTTCAATTCCAGCTTTCCATTTTTCAGCGCCCATCCGCCTTTTCTCAGCTCCTGGTTTTCCCATTCCTTCGGATAGCCGATGCCAGGCTTGGTCTCCACATTGTTCCACCATTGGTATTCAACACCCGGGCGGTTCGTCCAGGTGTTTTTACAGGTGACACTGCAGGTATGGCAGCCGATGCACTTATCAAGATTCATGACCATTCCGAACTGCGCTTTAATCTTCAAGCCAATCCACCTCATCCCTGTTCATTTTCCGGATAACCACTTTTTCATCTCTCTGGTTCCCAGTTGGTCCATAGTAATTAAATCCGTAGCTAAACTGGGCATAGCCGCCAATCATTTGAGTCGGCTTTACATGGATTCTTGTCGGGCTGTTAAAGGTGCCTCCGCGCTGTTTGGTGATTGGGGAACCAGGCACATTAATATGGCGTTCCTGAACATGATACATGAACACGATTCCCTTTGGCATTCGGTGGCTGACCACAGCTCTGGCCACGACGACACCGTTCCGGTTATACATCTCAATCCAGTCATTATCCTCAATGCCGACAGACGAAGCATCTTCATTATTGAGCCATACATGCGGCCCGCCGCGGAAAAGGGTCAGCATCGGGAGCGTATCTCCATAGGTGCTGTGATACGACCACTTGAAATGCGGTGTTAAATAGCTAAGGGTGATTTCATTTCCCTTGCCTGCAGGCTCATGATCTCCTTTGTAGAAAGCAAGCTTATGGAGTGGTGCCTTAAAGTTCGGAAGCTCTTCGCCAAACTCCAGCATTAAATCATGATCCATATAAATATGCTGTCTGCCTGTCAATGTCCTCCATGGCACCAGGCGCTCCACATTTGTGGTAAAAGGATTATACCGGCGGTTTCCGGTTTCCGTTCCGCTGAATACAGGTGATGAAATGACCTTCCTTGGCTGAGCAGTAATTTCTGCAAATGACACATGCTCTTCTGCCCGTTCTTCCGCCAAATCCTTCAGCTGTAATCCTGTTTTCTTTTCTAATGCCCCCCAGGCTTTCATCGCAAGCGAACCATTGGTTGTGCTGGACAATGTCAGAATCGTCTCAGCTGCATTCCGGTCCGTATACAGGCTTGGCAGGTCTTTGTAATCCTTTGTCTGTGAAGCGGTGCCAATCATGGCCTTAAGCTTTTCATATTCTTTGGCAGCATCCCAGCCAATTCCTTTTGAACCGATTGATTCTTTTACATTCGAACCGAGTGCGATGAACTTGTCGTACACCTTCGAAAGATCTCTTTCCACCAGATGAAGCCGCGGCATATTCACACCAGGTTTAGGCTCAACGTCTCCATTTTTCCAGTCCGGTATTTTCCCGTATGCCTGGGAGATTTCGTCCCTGGAATCATGTAAGAGCGGTGTTGCCACAAGATCGGTAATCGGCTCTTTAAAATATTTTCCTGCCATTTCAGAAAAACGCTTCGCCAGATTTTTAAATGCGTCCCAGTCCGATTTGGCTTCCCATGGAGGAGTAATCGCCGGATTGAAGGGATGGATAAAGGGGTGCATATCCGTGCTGGAAACATCATATTTTTCATACCAGGTCGCAGACGGCATGATAATATCAGAGTATAAGCCAGTTCCGCACATTCTAAAGTCATAGTCGATCATCAGATCAAGCTTGCCCTCAGGCACCTCCTGCACCCAGCTGATTTCATTGGTCAGGTCCTCCTCATTCTGCTCGCTCAAGTTTCCATGATGTGTACCCAGAAGATGCTTCAGGAAATATTCATGTCCCTTGGCAGAGCTTCCGATCAGGTTGGCCCGCCACACAAACAGGACCTTAGGAAAGTTTTTCGGATCCTCCGGATTTTCAATGGCAAACTTCAGCGTTCCTTCCTTCAGCTGTCTGACGACCGATTGAATGATTTCACCTTTGTCTGTCAGTCCAGTCTTTTCGGCAATTTTAATGGAATTTTCATTAAACTGCGGATAGGACGGAAGCCACCCGAGTCTTGCAGAAAGGACATTATAATCACCTGGATGCTTATAAGTCGGTTTGTTGACGAGCGGTGAAATTAATTCATCAGACATTTGATTGTCATAACGCCATTGCTCAGTTGCAAAATAGAAAAAGGAAGTCCCGTTCTGGAGCCTTGGCGGGCCGCCCCAGTCCCTGGCCATGGCAACGGTCTGCCAGCCTTCAAGCGGCCGGACTTTTTCCTGGCCTACGTAATGCGCCCATCCTCCTCCATTTACACCCTGGCAGCCAGTGAGAAGAACCATATTCAAAATGGCGCGGTAAATCATATCCGAATGGTACCAATGGTTAATTCCCGATCCCATGATAATCATGGACCTTCCCTTTGAATCGATAGCATTTTGAGCGAACTCTCTTGCAATCTGTGCACAATCCTTCCTGTTCACCCCTGTGATGCCTTCTTGCCATGAAGGTGTATAAGGCTTCGGATCATCGTAATCCTTCGGGTAATCTCCAGGCAAATCCCGATTCACACCGCAATTGGCCAGAAGCATATCAAAAACGGTTGTCACCACAAAGGTTTCCCCGTCCTTTTTAAACTTTTTAACAGGAATCCCACGCTTTAACACTTCTTTTTTCTCTGTCCCGAAGAACGGAAAGCCGGCCATTACGACTTCATCTTCCATTCCCTTAAGGGTAAGAACCGGGTCTATGCCATCCAGTTCATTATCACTGTCTTTTAAATGAAGATTCCAGCTCTGGTTATTTTCCCAGCGATGTCCTATGCTGCCATTAGGAACGGCAAACTCTTTTGTGTTCTTATCGAGCACAACGGTTTTCCATTCCCCGTTCTCTGTTTTTCTGCCAATATCTGATGCTCTTAAAAACTTATCTCCCTGATAAAAGTCACCATTTTTCTTTAACACAAGAAGATAAGGCAGATCTGTATATTGCTTAACATAGTTATTAAAATAGTCCACCTGCCGGTCAACATAGAACTCTTTCAAAATAACATGAGTCATCGCCATGGCGATGGCTCCGTCCATACCCGCCTGTACAGGCAGCCATTTATCGGCAAACTTAACGAATTCAGCATAGTCAGGACTTACAGCCACCACTTTAGTTCCCCGATAGCGGGCTTCCACCATGAAGTGCGAATCCGGAGTCCGTGTCTGCGGCAGATTGGAGCCCCAAACCATTAAATAGCTGGAATTATACCAATCCGAGCTCTCCGGCACATCGGTCTGTTCCCCCCAGATCTGCGGAGAAGCAGGAGGCAAATCTGCATACCAATCATAAAAGCTTAAGAGAGAGGCCCCAATCAGATTCAAAAATCTCGCACCGCCCGCATAACTGACCATTGACATGGCCGGAATCGGCGAGAAGCCAAAAATCCGATCAGGTCCAAACTCTTCGATTGTATGAATCAGTGAGGCCGAAATCAGTGTGTTCAACTCGTCCCAGCTTGAGCGGACAAAACCGCCTTTTCCCCTCGCTGTTTTATATCTGGCAGACTTATCAGGATCATTTACAATGCTTTTCCAGGCTTCAACCGGATCTTTATGCTCTTTATAAGCCTCTCTCCACAGCTCAATCAATGCGCTGCGCACATATGGATAACGAATCCGAATGGGACTGTATGTATACCATGAAAACGTTGCACCTCTTGGACATCCCCTCGGTTCATACTCCGGCATATCAGGCCCTGTGGTAGGATAGTCAGTCTGCTGGGTCTCCCATGTGATAATTCCGTCCTTGACATGAACCTTCCAGCTGCAGGACCCCGTGCAGTTTACACCATGGGTTGTTCTCACTACCTTATCGTGCTGCCAGCGCCTCCTATAAATTTTCTCAGTTTCCCGGTCATAAGGTGAAACAGTGGCATGATCTGTTATGTCCTCCGATTTTCCAAAGTAACGCAATTTCCTCAAAAACGGCGGTATCTTTTTAGTCAAATTGAATCATCCCTTCCTTTCAGAACGTTACTATTGTTTACAAAATTAGGGGAAGTTATCCTATTTGGTGTAATTATGGAAAATAGTAGACTCTGGTTGGCGAATACCCTGTTATACATAGTTTAAACATTATTTTCTCAATTATTCGAATAGTTTAAAAATAAAAAAGAGAGCAGACCCGTAAGAAAACTTGGTCAACTCTCTCTTTCAATTAAGCTCCTAATCCCGTCAAAGCTCTCATCTGTTTTCTTGCCCTGAAAATTCTGGTTTTAACAGTTGAAGGCTTTAAATTTAGAACATTGGCAATTTCCTGCTCTTTTAATCCTCCATCAACCTTGAGCAAAAGCACTTCCTGGTAGTTCGATGCAAGCTGTCTGATGGCTGACTTGATTTCCTTAAGCGCAAAACATGATTCCACTTCCTGTTCGACATCTTGCTTTGTAATGAGGCAGAAGCTTTCAAGAGTGTCCTGCTCCATCGGCACTGCAGCCTTTCGCTTTTCCCGCCGAATCATATCCAGTGCGGTTCTTCTGGCAATGACAGACAGCCAAGCCCCCGCTTTTTCTTCATCTATAATTGTTTCCGCCTTCTTCATAGCTTTAATAAATGTTTCCTGAACGATATCTTCTGCAAGATATGCGTCTCTTGTCATCGAAAAGCATATATGATATAGCCGTTTATAATGGCAGGAATACAGCTCTGCAATATCCATAATTCCCCTCTTCCCTTACTCCTCTAATTTCAGCGAAATGCTCACCTTGAACAAATCACCATCTGTATCTATTTCGAGATTCCCTTCATGAAGGTCAATGATCGATTTGGCAATGGCGAGACCCAGACCTGAACCATCTGTATGCCTTGATTTATCTCCCCGCTTAAATCGCTCATACAATTCTTCACTCTGGTCATCGAGCTCGTATTTGGAAACATTTTTAAACGTAATGACTGCCTGGCCTTTGACTTTTGCAAGGGCAATATAGACCCGTGAATGTTCCAATGAATATTTAAGGATATTGCCTATTAAATTATCAAACACGCGCCAGAGCTTTTGGCCATCCACATTGGCGATTGCCGGATGATCAGGCTTGGTGACGCGGAACTGCAGATTCGATTCCCTCATTGCATTATCATGCTCTGCAAGTGCCTGCTGCAGCAGCTGGACCAGATCCACTCTTTCCTTTCGAAGTTCAATATTGCCTGTTGCCATCTTGGAGACCTCGAATAAATCATCAATCAAAACTTTTAACCGTTTAGATTTCCGGTCAATGATTTCAAGGTAGGCTGAGCGATCGTCTTCTGATACCTCGCCTGACTTCAGCAGCTCCGTGTACGTAATAATGGATGTCAAAGGTGTCCTTAAATCATGGCTGACGTTTGTTATCAGTTCCGTTTTAAGCCTTTCGCTTTTTGCCTGTTCGCTAAGGGACGTTTTTACGCCCTGCTTCAATACATTCATGTTTCCTGCGAGTGAAGCCAGGACGCCTTTTCCTTTAACCGGCAAGTCCTGTCCCATTTGGCCTGAAGCCAATTCATCTGAAGTCTCAACAATACGGTTGAAATATCCAACGCGTTTGACCAGGCCCATAACAAGAGGAATACCTGCAAAAGCTAAAACCAGTACATAAAACAGGATAAACAGCGGGTGGAAGAACATGATAATGGAACCCATTCCCATTCCAAAGATGATTAATAGAACAACAAACAGCTGCGTTCCTGTGCTCCGGTTTAAAAAAGCTTCCTGGAGGCTGGTTTTTAAACCGCTGGCCGCCCTATACATCAGACTTTTTTTCAAGACTGATTTTGCGTTTTCCAAGTCCTTAAATTCACTTGCAATATATTTGAACTGAACAATTGTCAGTCCGCAAAGAACCGATGCTCCAAGGAGAACAATAATCAATTCAATTACACGCGAGAGGATGTTGTAGCTGTCTATAAGAAAATCGTTTACCAGAAAAAGTGCTAAAATGCCGCCCATTGCTGATAAACCTAAGAAGGTGATCCGTAAATCAATAGGCATCTTATTGTATAAAGGCTCCCACCTTTTGATTTCAGCTGACAGGGCCTTTGACTTTCTGCCGGCAATCAATGCAGCGATAACGGCTAAAACCGCTGAACCGCCATAAATTAATAAAACAATTTGTTTTTGTTTGAAATGATTATTCTGGTCAATGAACATATTTGATTCAGGAAGGTTTTTAGCAAGGCCTATTTGTCCCTTAAAGTAGCCAGATTGCGATTCAACCAGTGTCTGATCGAACTCCTCATACCCCCCCATAATAAAATGAAGGAAATAATTTTTATCCATCGTATAATCGGTATGAAAGAGCATTTCTTTTTCCATGACTTCATCCGGAGATTCATTTTTGGCTAAAGTTAAATTGGTATATACTTCACCAGTCGCGGTGTCCTTGAAATAATAGGTAAATGAATCCTTATAGTAATCGTACTGATCCCGAAGCTGCTCTTTCTCTTTATAAAATTCTTCTAATTTCACTTCTTTTTCTTTAACCACTTTGGTGCGTACATATTCATCACTTTCAAAGTTTTTCGTGACATCTTCAATTTTTTTATACATTTGATCTTTTAAAGATTGTGCTATTTCACTGCTGTTCACCGCTTTTGCTTCTTCAATCCTGGGCTCATATTGGTTCTTTATATTATCAATTTGTTCAGGAAGTGTTCCATAACGATAGCGATGTTCATTTATTTCCTCTTCTGTCACGTCTATAGCTTCTTTGGCTTTTTCTATGGTTACGTTATTCAGTTCAAACAATTCCAGATAGCCGGCATATTGATCCATTTCACTTGCGAACTCTGCTGTGTGGAAGTAATCCGGATTTGCATATTCCCTGCCATTAATCAGAACTGACAAAACGCCGCTAGCTCCGAAAGCGAATAAAACCATAATCATCATAATGATGAATCTATTTTTCCATCTTGTATCCAATTCCCCATACCACCTTTAAATATCTCGGATTTTTCGGATCAATTTCAATCTTTTCACGGATTTTCCGAATATGTACCGCCACTGTATTTTCTGCGTTATAGCAAGGTTCGTTCCATACCCGTTCATAAATTTCATCTATGGAAAAAACGCGACCGGCATTTGTCATTAAAAGCTCCACAATTTTATACTCGATTGGAGTCAATTTCACCGGCTCTCCATTAACAGTCACTGCTTTTGCTTCCTTATCAAGCATAAGGCCGTTCAGATCAATGACCTTTTTAACTCCTTCAAATGTTCCGAATGTCACATATCTTCTCAGCTGCGATTTCACGCGGGCAACCAGTTCCATCGGATTAAAGGGCTTGGTCACATAATCATCAGCCCCAACCTGCAGCCCGAGGATTTTATCGGTATCCTCTGTCTTGGCACTCAGGATGATAATCGGGATGTTTTTCTTCTCGCGAATTTTATATGTAGCCGAAATGCCATCCAGCCTTGGCATCATGACATCCAAAATGATGAGATGCACCTGGTGCTCATTCAAAATCTCCAGAGCTTCGATTCCATCCTTTGCTTTTAAAACGGTGATGCCTTCATTTTTGAGATAAATTTCTATGGCGTCCCTGATCTCTTTTTCGTCATCTACGACAAGTACATTATAGTTATCCATAATCCCCCTGCTTTCACGGTGCTCGTTTTCATATTTTTATACTAAACGTAAAATCTTAACATTAATGTAATAGAAATCTTAAGAATTTCTTAAGATTGGTTGTGTGTTTCTTAAGTTTTCACCCTTACTATTTTATAGTGGGTGGAAATGGAAATATAGACTTGTAATTGCAAGACACAAAAAAGCACCCTCCGCCAGCTGTTATTGCTGATGGAAGGTGCATCGAGTATAAAATTCAACTTTTAAAAGGAGCGGACAGGCGATACCAGCTGAATATAAGACTCTCCGCTGACAGGCTTGATTATGATTGGTCTCATTGAACCGCTGAAGCTTAAAAGAACATGTTCTTCCTGTATAGCTTTTAAGGCATCCATTAAAAAGTTCCCATCTACTGAAATTGATAGTTCTTGTACGCCAGTGATTTCTAATAGTTGCTGTGTTTCTTCGATTTTTCCGATGGCAGAGGAAACAGAGGATATTTTCAATGGTCCTTCTTTTATCTCCAAAAGGACATTATTGTTTTTCCAGTCATGGGCAAACAGGCAGGCGCGGTCAATACCCTTTAATAGTTTCTTTGCATCAAGTTTTATGACTGTTTTCGCTTCCTTCGGGATAAGTACAGTCACATCCGGATACTTGCCTTCAATAAGCCGCGAACAGAGCATAGTTGATTTTGTTTTGAAAACTAAATAGCTCTCTGATGAAAAGATTTGTACTTTACTTTCTTCCTGATGAGCCAATAGCTTTAAAAGCTCCTTAAGGCTGGAGCCTGGAACAATGAAAGAGCCGTTAAATACAGAAAGGATCTTTATCTCCAGAAATGCTAATCGAAGTGAGTCAGTTGCGGCACATGAAAAGCTGTTTCCGTTAAAATTCATATGCACACCGGTAAGAGCCGGCCTTGTATCATTTTTTGAAACAGCAAACACGGTCTGCTTTATCATTTCTATTAATTTTGCAGAAGAAACTTCAATTCCTTGAGAATTTTCAAATTCGGGAAGTGCTGGATACTCTTTAGCAGGAAACCCATTTAATGAAGTAAGGATTTCGTCTGACAGTACTGTCATGCTATTCTTTTCATCCACTTTGATATGTATGTCACCCGGCAGCTTTTTTATGAGCTCTGTCAGGTATCTGGATACTACTACAACACTTCCAGTCTCTGCAATTTCAAGTCCGGCTCCTTCATCGGATGCAGGGATGACCTTTTCAATCACAATATCAGAGTTGCTTCCGGTGAGTATTAAATGATCCTCACATGCAGTCAGCTTTATCCCTGTTAAAATAGGGAAAGGTGTCTTAGCTGAAACTGCACTGCTTACTTCCCCAATTGCTTTATGAAAATATTCATTCTTAATATTAAACTCCATTCATACCCCGCCTATTTTATTTGATAGGGTATCCTTTCGACAAAATTCCTGAAAACCCCTTTCACTTTGTCAGCTTAACTTTGTTTGAAACAGTTCGAGGGGATAAAGCTGATCAGCTTTTACGGCATCAAGGATTTGCCTGATGACTTTGGCATCACGGAGTTCCTCGTCCTTAAAGCTTTTAAAGTTTGATAGATTCACCCACTTGCTATCGACTATTTCTTCTTCCTGAAGGCTCAAAAAGCCCCCTGTTATTTGACCAATAAAATGAAATAAGATGACCTGATGGTCCGTACTGCTGATAAAGTTATAGATTCCAGTTGTATGAGTCAGCAAAACATCCAGCCCTGTTTCTTCTTTAACTTCCCTGCAGGCAGCCTCAAGGATATCTTCTCCTTTTTCAACATGACCGGACGGGAAATTCCATTTATTCTTTACTGTGGCTTTATTCTCTTTGATCATCAGCACTTTGCCTTCTTGTATAATTGATGTACTGGCAACAAGGACGATTTCGTTCTGTGTCATTTTTTCACTACTTTCTTATTTGTCATATTGACTTTCCTTACTGTAATGTTTATTCTTTCTGCAAATGGAAATTATTCTTAATATCCTATTATGAAGGAGTGAATTCATGTCCAGAAATAAATATAAAGAAAAGGGCAATGAGCGCCGTAAACAAGCTAAAATCAAACCTTAAAGGGAAGCTTTATGAAATGGCAGACATTCCTTCCGTGTCTGTTAAGCAGCTTTCAGAATTCATCAAGCAGCATCCCGATACGCAAATAACAAAGAAAGAGCTCCTTGGAAACACCTACACTTTCTACCGTCTAAATGCGAATGATGACTTCCTGTATATGGAGACAATTAATCAACGAATTCTTCAATTGGATGGATCCTCACATGGAAAGAGATTTGTTTCTTATCGATCATACCGGGATTCCCATAATTTGAATACTCCAATGAGGTTAACATAACGGCCTTCAGTCAAGTGAGCTTCACATCATGGGAAGCTCACCTATTTTTGATTGCTGCTGATTGGTTTATAAGATATTTTGACAGTTTAATAGACTCTTCCATTCGTTCAAGCTTTCCTGCATAATGTCTATCTTTTTTACCACTGCGAATAGTGGTGGCATCGAGTATGATGGGGTGCCATTCTTCCGGCAAATGCTTTAGGGAGTACTCCCCGGCCCCTTGCTTAGAGATAATATCCTTCTCCCTCAATGTGTAAAACTGGCGCAATAAACCGAGCACCGTCCATTCAATTTCTTTATCAGCCTCAGATTCAGCTACTCGTGCAATTTCATCAATCGATTTCTCGATTTTCCGGATTCGATTTGCCCAATATGTATTCATATTTTCGTAAGTGTATGAAACCAAATCATTGTCATTTATCTCTATAACCGGAAGGTCTCCATAAATGGTAATTCCCTTCTTATTTAAAAGCCACCAGGTGACTGGATTCAGGAAATGCCCATACTTCATTTTGCCGTCATTATAAAAATTACAATCACCAAGTTTTCCGAGATCATTCTGAGTGATATAAACACCATCCATCTCAGGAGACTGATATTTTTCAGCTATTATTTTATGAATCTTCTCAGCCTTTTCCAATTCTGATTGGGTTAACCCTCTATGTGTAACCGCAATAAAATCAATATCGCTTGATCCTTCTACATAAGCATCCAGTACAAGCGATCCATGCAAATAAAGACCTGCAAGCTGATTAGGCATATATTCATTAAATAGTTTCATGTACTTATTCAGCAGATCATTAACTGCTATTGGAAGTTCTCTCATCTGCACTACTCCCCTGCCTTTTAAATCCATTTTTGATTGTCCCATATTTGTTAAGTTTACTAAAAAAGTGAATTTTTTCAATATTAGCAACGTATTAAATAGAAGGTTAGGATTTTTGCAGGATACTGACATCAACTTGTCATGAAAGCGGGGAAAATGAATGACTGTTTTAGAGGTAAGAAATCTACAAAAATCCTTTGGCTCCATCAAGGCTGTCCAGGATATCAGTTTCTCGGTTCATGCCGGTGAAGTTTTCACCATAATAGGGCCTAACGGAGCAGGCAAGACGACGACACTGGAAATGATTGAAGGTCTGGTTCCACCTGACAATGGCGCGATTTATTTTGGTGACCTTGATTGGAAAAAACATGCCGTCTCGATAAAAAAGAAGATTGGTGTACAGCCCCAGTCAAGTGCCATGTTTGATTTACTGACACCAGAAGAAAACCTTAACCTTTTTGCTTCCTTTTACGACCATGCCCGGCCAACGGAAGAGATTCTTGAAATTGTCAACCTGACAGAGCACCGCAAAAATCACGTTAAAAAACTTTCAGGCGGCCAGAGGCAAAGGCTCGCCATTGGGCTGGCCCTGATTAGTGACCCGCAGATCATTTTTCTGGATGAACCGACAACCGGCCTTGATCCCCAGGCCCGAAGAAATATATGGGATATTATTCTCCATCTAAAGGAATTAGGCAAAACAACTATTTTAACGACACATTACATGGAAGAAGCGGAAAAGCTAAGTGACCGGGTATGCATTGTGGACCAGGGGAATGTGATTACACTCGATACCCCTTCCGCACTCATTGAGAAGCTGACGGATGAGCGGGAAATAAGAATGAGCTTTCTTGATGGAGAAAAGGCAGCTGAGGACGCTGACAGGTTTTCAAAGGAGCTGGAATCTGTTTCCAAAACAGAACGGGAAGGGGCGGCTCTGAAAATATGGGCATCCAAACCGGAAGAAACCCTTTTGGACTTATTTAAATTTACTAAAGAAAACTCATACGGAGTGGAACAGGTCTCCATACGGGAAATGAGCCTGGAAGATGTGTTTATTGCATTTACCGGCAAAGAATGGAGGGATTAACATTAAATTTAATCAATTTAAAATGATGTTTCTGGCGCAGCTGAAATTAACTCTTCGTGAAAAACAGGCATGGTTCTGGGGCATCTTTTTCCCTGTTATTTTAATGGTCATCTTTATGGTCATTTTCAGCGGAAATTCAGATGAAGAGTTTAAAACAGAGGTTGCTATAGTGGATCCTAGCCCGAATCCAGCTTCCGAGATGATGTTATCTCAAATCAGTGGCCTTCCTGTTTTTGAGGTTAAGTCAGGAAAGCCGGTTACGAGGGATAAAGCGGAGGAATGGGTAAAAGATCAGGAAGTTGATGCAGCCATTATCCTGCCGGAGTCAGCGGAAGCATCCTCTGTGTTTCTGGTTATCAATAAAGAAAATGAACAGGGTGCAGCAGCCCAGGCGGTTTCCGGCATTCTGGATAAGTTTGTGCAGCAGGCTAATTTACTGGCTGCAGGTGCCTCTCCTAAATATGATCTGCAATTTGAATCGATTACATCAGGCACCAATGAATTGGATTATACCGATTTCCTTTTAACCGGAATGATTGCTTTATCCATTGCCCAGGGCGGCATGTTTGGCATGGTGGACCTGGTGGAAATGCGCAGAAAGGGATTAATTAAAAGACTGCGCATGACGCCGGCCAATATGGGGATATTCGGGTTAAGCGATATGGTTATGAGACTTTTGTTCAGCATTGTGCAGATCATCCTGCTGTCTTTAATAGGAGTGCTCTTGTTTGGTGCCAATCTTTATATAAACCCTTTTACCCTGATTATCGTATTTTTGATCGGCGCTTTATCCTTTAATGCTCTTGGCTACTTCTTCTCCTCCTTCAGCAAAACGACTGAGGCTTATATGGGCGTAGCGAATATCTGCAGTTTTCTCATGATGTTTTTAAGCGGCGTGTTTTTCCCTATTGAAACGATGCCTGAATGGATTCAGCCGATTTCGGCTGTTCTGCCGCTCACCTATTTTGCTGATGGTTTAAGAGAGAGCATGGTGTATGAAACCGGCTTAGCTACTGCGTCACTTTGGGCAGGAATTGCCGTGATGGTGATTTGGGGTGCGGTTACCTTCCTTCTGGGGTCAGTGCTTTATAAACGAAAGGCGATTGCTGCAGACAGATAAAAATGAAGGGCCCGGCTGCCTGGTATCAGGCGGCTGGACCACATTCAGAATCACACTGGGAGAAACATTTAATAACTTTTTCCTCACTTCTTCTTTGACAGATCTTCATGGTCAGTAGCCATAGGCGGCTTTTCAAACCATCCTTTTTCTATCATAAGATTCATCCCATCCTCTGCCAACAGTCCAATTTCGACTATCATGCGTGCATAGTCTGCTGAAATGTCCCTTCGCTGCGCCATGGACATCGCTTCCCCGTAATAGCCTATAGAAGCTGATAGAAGAGTTGAGATATGATACATCATAAGTTTATCAGAAAAGGGAGGAATCGTTGAATCCGTTATCTCTGCCTCAAATGTCCTGGGGATATTCAGATTTGACTGGGTTAATATCCCGGATAAAATTTCAAGATGTTTACGGCATAATTGTCTGCTTCTTTCCATATATTTTTGAACCTCTTTAGATTGCGCCACTTGTCCAAATCCAAGTTCTAAAACCATCTTCATCATTATTTTTTGCATATTCAGGTAGATCCCGCTGATTTCAATCGCATTAACAGGTCTCCGCTTCCCGAACCATCCAGTTAAGTAACTCTGTTTCCCTACAAAGTCAATTTCGTGCTGGTTGTTTAATATCGGCGGTTTGACCATTACCCCTTTCTCAATTAAAACATCAGCAGAACGATCAAATAATTCCATCGTTTCATCTATAACCTGCTTCATATACTTCCTAATGTCTGCCCGCGTAGCATTGCTTAAGGCACCTGCATATCTTGTCCCCCCATGTATTGCCATAATGTGTATGTACATCCCCATATAAATATCAGTAAATAATAACGGTGCATCCACATTAACATCTTTGTCAGTAAATCCAACAGGAATCGGCTGATTCTCTCTTGATAAAAATCCATTAATTTTCTTTATGTGGCTTTCAGATAATTTAAGGGCGTATTCAAGTACTTTGCGGATCTCTTTGTCCTTTACATGGTTTAAAAAATACCTCAGGATACAAACAGCAAGACTATCATTCACATATTGTGACCAAAGTGTTGCATGTTCAGCTGCAGTTAGCTTATCTTCATAATTTCCGCCAGGCATATCTTTCCCTCCTGCATTTTGTCTGATATATGGTTCCCCACCCATCGCAACTTTATTAAAAAGATTTCCTGGTTCATATTTAGTTTGATAAAAGTGATCAAAAAAGGTGAAACACCTGGGTTTCACCTTAAACTCGTCAATTATAAATTTTCAAAAAATACTCTGATTACATCGGCTCCCCCAATAAAGGTTCCCAGCGAGCTGCCCAGATTGGATAGGACAACAATCAGTAAAATTCTGCTCACTTTGTTTCTCCAGAATCCTTTAACACTAAATACATCTTCAGTCAAGGTCTCAAAATCTCTTACGTTGGGCCGTCTCACATAAGCTTGTGTCAGTCCGGCAAACCAGCCTGCCGCAAGAAGGGGATTCAGCGAAGTAATCGGTGCTGCAACAAAGGCAGTCAGAATCGTCAGCGGATGCCCCATTGCTATGGCAGCCCCCAGTGCTGACAATGACCCATTCCAGATTATCCAGCTGATCGTCTGCGCAAGACCCGCAGATGGATTTGCGAAGAAGGTATAGGCGATAATAGCTAAAATGAACACCGGAATACTCCAGCCAATGATCTTTGGAACATTGGATTTTGGAGGACGCTCAGTCAATTTGGCCATATCCTGTTCTTTTTTGATTTCCTCTTTGATCCCAGGTACATGTGCCGCCCCCAGCACCGCAACAATTTTTTCTCCTGGTGCATCTTTAATTTTCTGCGCGAGGTATTGATCCCGCTCGTCAATGAGTGGTTTTTTTAATCGCGGAAAACTATCGGTAAATTCATTTAGAATCGCATTTATTGTATCCTGATTCTTCATTTTTTCAAGTTCTTCTTCAGTTATGGTATCTTTACTGAAAATACTTGCTATTACCTGACTGAGAAGCAGTGATTTTCCTTTTAATCCAAGGTTGCCCCATATCCTTGCAAAGGTAATTTGTATATTGCGGTCAGCCAGAACGAGATTTGCCCCTGTTTCCTTGGCTGACTCAATCCCCTGGATCATTTCCTGGCCTGCCTTAATGCCAAATTGGTCAGCCATACGGTTTTGAAAGGAAGAAATCGCCAGATTCATTAAAAGCAGTGATGCTTTCTTTTCCTTGATCACCTGGATGATATCCATTTCTTTCCACTTGCTGCCTTCTGTAATCGACTGATATCTCTGTTCATCCAATTCGACACAAACAGAGTCAGGCTGTTCAGCCTCAATGACTTCCTTCACCTGTTCTGCACTGTGCTTTGACACGTGTGCTGTTCCGATCAGTATGTATTCCTTGCCGTCTAAATGAATCCTTGTTATGTTTTCCTCTGACATAAATACCTTCCTTAGATACAAATTCAATTATGTATGCTTTAGCTTTGTCCTCATTATATCATGAACTGCCGGGAGATTTTAATCTATTAAACGCCAAACAGAACAAATGTTTTGATATAATAAAAGAATGCATGAAAAAAATGCAAATTTGACATAAAGGTGGAAATAATATTGAATGGTACCGCTCATGCAGCAATTGGAGCAGCAGCAGGATACGTTGTAGCGAACACTGTTCATGCCAGCCCCTCCACAACCCTTTTATTAGTCGGTCTCGGGAGTGTTTCAGGATTAGTCCCTGATCTCGATATTGATGGGAAGCTTCGTGACCGGCTTACACTATCACATGAAGTCGTTCAGACCGTTGCCCAAATCATTGGAATTTTAATGATTATTTATAGTTTTTATGAGGGCTCCCCTAAAGAGAAATGGCTTGGAATGGCTATAGGAATCAGTATGAACGCCATTTCTGCGAAAATCAAACAAAAACACATGCTGACCATTACGGGAATTGGTGTCCTGGCAGGTGGCGTCATTCTGCAGGAACTTTGGCTCCTATTATTTGGGATTTATATATTGATAGCTTCCTTTGTTTCCCACCGCAGCTATACTCATTCCCTGCTGGGGGTTATTTTTTTCGCATTCATTTCTTCAAGACTTGAAATGTCCCTTGGCATAGAAGGAGTCTATTATACCTGCCTTGCCGGTTACATAAGCCATTTGATTGCCGATTTAAAAATCCTGCCCTTTAATAAGAAAGGGGTAAAGCTCTTTCTTCCCCTTTCATCGAAAGAGATTTAAGACAGCAGCCGCTCAAATTTCTGAGCGGTTTAATCTTTGATTGGAATAAAAACTTCTACCTCTTCCTCCTCATTTGGAGCCGGATAAAAAACTTCAATAATATAATGATCAAAAGACTGCTGACGGTTATTCTCACTGAGCCAACGGTTAAGCCGCGAATGCAAAGCGCCCATCTCAGCAGTCTTTCCTCTGATGGATGCATAAGTGTGCTCGGACTCTAAATACTCCATCCCATATGGCAGCGTTTCTGCTTTTTCATGAGCTAAATATCCGGTAAAAAAGGTTCCTTCCAAGTGGTCTTCCCCTCTCTTAGGTTCATAAAAGGCCACTTCTAAACCGCTGCTGTTTTGAACAAGATGTCCCTGCTTTAAAAAAGCCTGAGCTGCTTCAGGCACCAAATGGGCATAATCCTTAAATAAACCCCTGTTTCTTATGACAACTGCTTTGAATTCTTTTGATGCCACATTGCACATATTAGAAATCCCCCCAAACTTTTATTCATAAGAAATTCTCTAAGCGATGGGAAAATCCTCCTTTATTCTTTTGCATGAGAAAAGACGCGCCTTGCGGGACGCGTCTCTTAACTACACGAGTTCATTATTTTAGTCTGAGGCAATGGTATCTTCGTACTCAGCGAACTGGTCTTTTTGAGTCGGAACCTGGAGCAACTTTAGACTCTGCAACCAAGTTTTCCTAGTTTTGAGTCGGAACCCGGTGCAACTTCGGACTCTGCGGCCTGGTTTTTCTAGTTTTGAGTCGGAACCCGGTGCAACTTCGGACTCTGCGGCCTGGTTTTTCTGGTTTTGAGTCGGAACCCGGTGCAACTTCGGACTATGCGGCCTGGTTTTTCTGGTTTTGAGTCGGAACCCGGTGCAACTTTGGACTCTGCAACCAGGG
>NZ_JBQCMZ010000014.1:0-122267 GCF_051964675.1 Cytobacillus sp. SAFR-174
TTTCTGTGGTAGAAAACAGTGTTGCCAAGAGTGAATAAAATGACTCTTTCTTTTTACACAATTATATGGACTTAATCAAGCATCATAAATGAAAAGCCTGATTACCTTTATATCGTCTGGGCAGGATCCAATGCCCCATGGAAACAGTTAAAGGATATGCAGCTGGAAGAGCAGGGAATTAAAATTTCCACTGCGGCGCAGGATATTGCTTCCTTAAAGACGATGGATTCTCTAATTGGCATGAGAGGCTTTTCCATTTACTATCACACCCTTCCGGATAATGAAGTGAACGACTGGCTGGTGGAAGAGCATAAGAAAAAATTTGACGGTGAGATTCCTGACCTGTTTACAGCCGGCGGAATGACAGCTGCCATCTCCATTGTGGAGGCCCTGAAGAAAACAGAAGGTGATAAAGATGTGGACGGCCTGATCACCACAATGGAAAACATGGAGTTTGAGACACCGAAAGGAACGATGAAGTTCCGGGCTGAGGATCATCAGGCATTGCAGTCCCTGTACGCTGTAACCCTGGAGGAACAGGATGGTGTGGATCATCCGGTGCCGGTCCTGATCAGGGAATTGAATATGGAAGAAACCGAGCCGCCAATCCGAAATGACAAATAAAAATTCAGAATAGTTAGATATATAGGAGGATGCGCCAAGTTGGAAAATATTCTGGAAACCAAAAGCCTATCTGTTTCCTTTGGAGAGCATGATGTCATAAAAGATGTGAACATGGAAATAGAGCGAGGGAAGCTGACTTCGATTATCGGTCCAAATGGGGCCGGCAAGACCACTCTCTTTAACCTGCTGAGCGGCCAGATTGCTCCAACAGAGGGAGAGATTTATTTTAAGAAAGACAATATAACTAAGCTCTCTGTACCCTTACGGGCGAGAAGAGGCATTGGACGTTCCTTCCAGCTCACCAATATTTTTCCGGAATTGACGGTGCTCGAAAATATCAGACTGGCCATCCAATCATCAAGTAAAGATTACTACTCAATCTTTCCAAGGCTTTCGTACATGAACCGCCAGCAGGATGAAGCAAAAGCGGCCATGGAGAGGTGCATGTTAAGCGGGAAGGAAGATGTGCTGGCACAGGATCTGGCACATGGGGAAAAACGAAAACTGGAGCTGGCCATGCTGCTGGCTCTAAAAACAGAACTGCTTCTTCTAGATGAACCGACAGCAGGCATATCGATTGAAGAGATCCCTGCCATTCTGGAAGTGATTGAGAAAATTAAGAAGGAAGGCCTGTACACGATTGTCTTAATCGAACACAAAATGGAAATGGTCATGCACCTGTCCGATACCCTTGTGGTGCTATTCAATGGAGAGCTCCTGGCCAGCGGCAATCCGAAGGAAATTATTAAGGATCAAAGAGTTCAGACGGCATATTTAGGAGGCTTCCACCGTGAGTCTATTAAAACTGGATAATCTGGAGACCTATTTGGGTCAATATCACATTCTTCAGGGTGTGTCCATGTCTGTGGAAGAGGGAAGCATCACCGTTCTCTTCGGGAGAAATGGCGCAGGCAAAACGACAACACTGCGCACCATCATGGGCTTTAACCCATCCACCACGGGTTCCGTGCATTATCACGATCAGAAGATCAGCGGAATCCCTACCCATCTGATCTCCAGAAAAGGAATCGGCTATGTGCCGGAAAATCAGGGAATGTTCAGTGCGCTGACAGTAGAAGAAACCCTGAATCTGGCCAAGGCAAAGAGCAAAGGTGAGACAGAGGAAAAAATGGAGTGGATGCTGGAGCTCTTCCCGGATTTGAAGAAGTTCTGGAGCAAAAAAAGCGGTTTGCTTTCCGGCGGTCAAAAACAGATGCTGGCGATTGCCAGGGCGTATATCAATGGAGATGGACTGCTTCTGATTGATGAGCCAAGCAAAGGATTATCGCCGATCATGGTTGAAAAGCTGATGGAATCGATTCTGAAAATGAAGGAAAAAACCACGATTCTGCTTGTGGAGCAGAATTTCCTGATGGCGAGTGAAATCGGCGATTACTTTTACATTATGGACGACGGAAAAATAGTCCATGATGGCTTGATGCAGGATCTTAAGGAGGACAAGGAAACCTGTCAGAAATTCTTGGGCATCGCGTAAGCAGTGAAGGGGGGCTGGAAATGGAAGTCTTTATTAATTTATTGGTCAATGGGGTTTCAACTGGGCTTTTGATATTCCTTCTGGCTGCTGGACTTACCTTAATCTTTGGACTGATGAGTGTATTGAACTTCGCCCATGGCGGATTATTCGTCTGGGGCGCTTTCTCAGGAGCATGGTTTTTTAAAGAAACAAACAGTTTTCTATTAGCGATAGCGGGTGCAGTTGCTGTCGGAATGGTCTTGGGCTGGGTATTGGAGAGATTCCTGATCCGTCCTGTCTATGGGAATCATGTGAGACAACTGCTGATTACATTAGGCGGGATGCTGGTATTATCGGAAAGCATCAAAATCTTCTGGGGGCCAAACCCGATAAGGGTAAACCTGCCAGCGTGGCTTGAAGGGAGTTATCAGTTTGATGGAATCATCATCATAAAATACCGTGTGTTTGTGATTGTGGTTGGACTGCTGCTGTATCTGGCATTATGGCTTTTGCTCAGCCGTACGCAGATTGGACTTATGATCAGGGCTGGAGTGCTGGATAAGGAAATGGTTCAGGCGCTCGGAATCAATGTAAAAGGACTTTTTACATTCGTATTTCTGCTCGGTGCCGGATTGGCTGCTTTAGGCGGAGCGCTATTAGCGCCGTATTCTGGAGTCGTTTTTGCGGAAATGGGCATGCAGTATGCCATCCTGGCTTTCATTGTTGTCATCATTGGCGGAATGGGAAGCCTGCAGGGATCTGCACTGGCTTCCCTGATCGTAGGAGTAGCGGGAGCGTTTATGGCTTATTATATGCCTGATTTGTCACTGGCATTGAATATGCTCCTATTGGCTATCGTATTATTGGTGAAACCAACAGGGCTGCTGGGAGAAAAGGGGAGTGCTGTATGAGAGGTGTATTTCATAAAGTGCCGCTGTACTGGGGGCTTGCGATTCTGCTTTTCATGCTTCTGGTACCCTTTGTTAACGACTCCCGAAGCACACTGATTTTACTTACTCAAATTTTCATTTTTGCCATATTTGCGATGAGCTTTGATATTCTGTTAGGGTATACCGGCATTGTTTCCTTTGGTCATTGTATGTTCTTTGGAATCGGCGCTTACAGCACGGCTCTCATTTTTAATAAGCTGGATGCAACTCTGCCAAACTTTTTAATTGGATTGGTTATAGGCATCATCCTATCCGCTCTGGTTAGCTATATCATTGGTTTATTATCACTAAGGCTCAAAAGCCACTTTTATGCGATGCTGACACTGGCAGTATCACAGCTCTTTCTTGTACTGGCAGAGAAATGGAGGGGACTGACGCATGGCGGAGACGGTTTTACCTTCAGTGTGCCTGACGTATTCAAAGACCGTACTTCTTTCTATTACATTACACTCATTAGTGTTGCCGTTGTTTTCATCCTGCTGAAGCTTTTTACAGAATCGTCCACTGGAAAGGTGCTAAAAGCCATTTCCCAGAATGAATATCGTGCAGAAGCACTGGGGTATCAAACACTACATTATAAACTGATTGCCAGCGTGACGGCTGGAGTGGCAGCTTCCTTAAGCGGCGCACTTTATGCAGTGTCACTACGGTTCATTAATACCAATGTCTTTTCTATTGAAGTTACCCTTGATGCTCTCTTAATGACGATGATCGGGGGAATGGGAACCCTGGCTGGTGCCATAGCAGGAGCGGGGATCATCGAATTTTTAAGACATTATCTTTCTGAGCTTGCGATGACTTTCCCCATCTTTGAACGATGGACGATTATCCTCGGATTCTTATATATAGTGGTGCTCCTTGGGTTCCCTTCCGGTTTGGCAGGAGTTATTAAAAAGTTCACCTTGAAAAAGGGGAGGAGGGAGAAGAGGAAAAGGAATATGGAGAGGGCTGCATAGTGTGGGATAAGATGATTCTGGAAACCTTGCCATCATGGGTAAGGTTTTTTATTAATTGCAAAAACACTTATTTTTTCGGGATATTGAACGTGGGGTTAATATCAAAACTATTATCTTTAATGTTGTGAAAAAACGTTCTTAAGCTGATGAGAGCTGATAAATCCAATGCGGATCAGGCTATTGAAGCGGTCATAGTTATCATCAGAACATAGAAAAAGAATAAACCTCTCCATCAAAATCAAGGGATTTCAGGAGAGGCTGGTATTATAGGCTGCTCTTAGAAAAATATTTCCGGGTTTCTTCACGTGTTTGATTTGGCAAGACACGATCCAGCTCTTCATTTAACCATGAAAGTGTTTTACTGCGCAGGAAATCACGCATTTTTTCTTCGGCTAAGAGCATAACTAAATTGATGGTGCAGGAGGAGGTACTTGACGAGCAGATATTTTCTCTATACAAATAACCATTATCTTTAATGTTTTTACATTGAAAAATTGGCTTGGGACCTTCAACTGCTTCAATTACATCCCAAAAAGATATTTCTTCTGGAGATTTAGCGAGTTTATAACCACCCTTAACTCCAGGGACTGAACTAACAATTTCGTTCTTAGATAATTTACTGAATATCTTTAGTTTGAGAAGTGTGCTTACATACTAATAAGTGTGGTACTGAGTTATAGTGAATGTTAACTTCAGTCAATTAATAGATGTATGCTCTTAAAAGGACACATATAAGAGACATGGCAAGGAGCTTGAACAGAATGGAGACATCTATAGAAAGGCTATTATGGAGTATGGCACTTCCTGGTTTTGGGCAATTTTTAAATGGAAAATTGATAAAGGGAATGGTTATTGTATTTTTAGAGTTCCTTATAAATGTACAAGCGAATTTCAATGGGGTCATTATTTCAAGTTTTCATGGAGATATTGAAAAGGCAATTGCAGAAACCGATTATTTGTGGCTGATGTTTTACCCTTGTTTGTATTTTTTTGCTATGTGGGATTCCTTTAAAGATGCGGGAGGAGGAAAAAATAGTTATGAAAAAAGCACTTCGAACCATTTTAACCAGGGCAGCCATCTTATTGTTAAGCACTTTAAGTAAGCTGTTTAGTCACTGTATAATGAATAATTACCATGTTCATTTACAAACTAAGAAAAGAAAATAATTTTCAATATACAGACTTAACCGTCCCAAAGGTTAAGAATTTCTTTAAAGAAATTCTCAATAAGTTAATGCAAATGGATATTTCTATTTTAAATTTGCTGGAGCAAAAGGGTTTACTCCAAAACAGGCCTTTTTCATACAAAAATGCTGAAGACAGAGAGAGCAAGCTATTCAAAGTGGCATCAACCCAGCAGAGGCCGCTTAATGCTGTTGAATTAGCAAGTATGTTTGGTTCCTTTCAATGTAATAATGTTGGTTTAGCTTTATGTACTGCTTTTTCAGATGTCGCAAAGGATGAAGATACAATGAGTTTTTTAGAGGATGGAACCAAATTGTCATACCATCAAGTTGATGTTTTATCAGAAATATACAGAGAAAACGGAGTGCCAACAACCACTGGACTGGAGGCTCACGTTTATAAGGTGAATAAATCCCCATTTTCAGATAAACTAATGGCTAACTTAATCATGTTCTTGAACCCCATCGGAATAGGCAATCTGCAAACTGCTGTGGTTTCAAGTTATAAAAAAAGTCACGTGAAAAGACTAAGGAATTAATTGATCAGGTGGAAAGCTATTCAGCGCAAGGGTTTAAGTTATTGGTGCGGAAAGACTGGCTTAATGAGCCGCCTGTAGCCAATAGGTCAATTGATAGGTAATAATTTGAGTCAAACAGCCTAAAACATTCCCGAAAAGTTATGAGAGTGAACAAAAAGCCGATTTCATTATAATAGGAGAATCGGCTTCTTAACATTCATCATTTTGTTGTTGAGTATTACAAGTTCTTATTGAATGAATTCAGTTAACCTCCTATAAGAAAGAACATCGCCATTTGTCATTTGATGAAAGGTCTGGTTGTTTACAATCTCTTCACCGATAGACCGTAAATAGGTTAAGGTCGCTCTAAATGGGACGGATCCACAGCTAAGCCTTTCGATTCCGATTTCAGATAGCTCTGATATAGAAGGCATCTCTGGGTCAACCAATAAGTTGATAGGACAAGAAACTTCCTCTCTAATTTTTTTTATACTCGTCCTATCAGTTAAGCCAGGAATGAAAATGCAATCAGCCCCTGCATCCTGGTAGGCTTTTGCCCGCTTTACAACTTCTCGTAAACGCGTTGAAGAATCCCCAGCATTTAACCAAAACAGATCTGTTCGTGCATTAATAAGTAACCGCATATTGCTGGATTCCGAAAGTTCTTTGATAGCTGCTATTTTTTCCTCTTGAGATGAAATATCAAATATTGGACTGTCAGGATCACCTGTACCGTCCTCCAGATTTATCCCGATAGCTCCAGCAGCAGCTACTGCTTTTACCGTCTCCAAAACTTCTTCAACAGTCACTCCATAACCTGCCTCAATGTCTGCGCTCACAGGAACATTTACTGATTTGGCGATATTTTCAATCGTTTCAACCATTTTGTTAAGAGGTATACTTTGCCCATCCAAGTACCCCAAAGAAGCAGCAATACCGGCACTTGTTGTTCCAATCGCTTTAAAGCCGCATTCTTCAAACATCTTTGCACTGATTACATCCCATGCGTTTGGCAAAACAAAGGTGGATGATTGCTGATGTAAGCGGTGAAAGGTATTTGCCTTTAATGATTGTTCCTTGCTACTCATAGAATTAAGCTCCTTTTCCTGATTTGATTAGAGTATTTTATTGCTTCATTTGTGGATGCCCTCTTGAGTAGATGTTCGGAGGGGTTGAAAACTCTGGATGATCCCTAAGATCTCACTTTGAAAAAAGGGAAGTGGAGAGCGCTGCTTAGATAGCCATTTATCCAGAAACCAAGAAAAACGCTCGGCAATCTCGAGCGTATTATTGCGGCGGATTTGCAACGCCTAAATTAACCCAATCCTCTTTTGATGGACCATAAACCCCAAAAGGCTTTAACCCTGCCTGGCGGATGAGAATGGTCAATTGGCCGCGATGATGCACAATGTGTTTAATTAAGCCCATCAAAATTTGAGCATTGGTTTCCTCTCTTCCAAATGCCTTCTGTGTCTGGCTCAATGAGTCATCTGTCCATTGCTGTTCGATCGCCAGTTTCGCTTTCTCACTCAGCTTTTTAAATGTATCCGCAATTTCTTTGGCAGAAGAGGGGACATCTTCTTCATTCAGCTCTCTGCATTCTTACTCCGAAATGAGATAAATAATCAGGAATATTCGTGGTGAAATGCCAGGCAATTCGCCCTAAGGTGCGTCCTTCAGGATAGACCTGCTGCTTTAAAGAGTCATCTGTTAAACCGTCCAGTACCTTTTGTGTCAGCATTGCTTCTCTATTCCATTCTTTAATAAAATCTTTTACTGTAACGTACATAAAGCATCCCTCCGTTCATGGGGTAAATTATAAAACGTTTGTTCGTATTTTTCAAGGGTCCATCTTATGATTATGGTTATAAATGTTACAAAATTTTCACAATTCATTCGACAATCTTCGCGCGAAACTGGCCGCTTATTTCTATATAGTGAAAAGTGTCAGGTTTTAAAAGATTGGGGTGTAAAGATGAGAACTTTAAAGATAAAAGACTTAACCCTCGACGCTCTGGAAGAGCTGGAACACGATCTACATGAAAATGGGGAAAAAAGCGATTACGGCTATTACATGCAGCTGGTGATCCTCTATGAAACGATGTATAAAAAGCTTACAAATCTCGCCAGAAATAATGGCCCCTATTATGACAACGCCCTTCAGCAAACGAAAAAACTGCTGATATCCCATCTTATTAAATATGGAACCTACTTAAAAATGAATCACTTCAGAGATGACGGGGATGCTGTAGAGTCACTCCTCAAGGCAATTAGAGTGGAACAAAAGCTTCCAATAGCGTATTACCGTCTTGGCTGCCTCGCCTATAAACACGGCAAATACGGTTCAGCTGTCCGCTATTTCCAGCAGTCCCTAAGTCAGCAGCTCTCAGGTGACCCAAGATACAGCCTCAATCAGCAGCAGGAACTCCACGCCCATATGTATTTGGCCAACAGCGGGCTGCATGTTGCGGGCGAGACCTATGAAACGATGGGAAAACTCCCATATATGGATCAGCTCCCGAACGCAGAGCTGTCCCCATTATTTGAAGCAATATCAGCCAATGAAACCTACCTGCATAACCACGCCTTCTACAAAATGACCAAAAATAAAACGGAAACCTGTTCAAAGGATGCTTGCGAACACCTCTTTGAAAACAATGAAGCAGGTGAGCTGGTCCTGTACTTTAACGACCGTGAAAATATACTATTACTTAATGGTCAGGATGCCATCATCACTCCAACCGATGCGAATATGATCAGACATTTCATGCTGTGCTCCAGCAAAGAAAATCCAAGTACGAGAATCACTATGCGTGACTTCTTCGGAAGAACGGGGCGTGATGGGGAGGTAAAAAAGAGCACCTTCATCAAATCCATAGAAAGACTCAGGGAAAAATTACGGGATATGCCTGAGATGATTGATGTAACGGAAGAAAGGGGAGAGACTGCTTATTATTATAATGGAACCCATCCATTTACCGTCCTCTTCAGGGTGGATGATGCTTTTGCGAATGAATATGTGAACTGAAAATGCATGAATGAGGAGCCTAATGAGCGGTAATTTAAAACTGCTCATTAGGCTTTTTTTAAGGACTGTCACATCTCGGTGTTATGATGATGTGTCCTTCTAAGTGCCTGTTTTAGTTTTGGAACAAGGAAAAAGGACAAAGCTGTTACAGCCAGGTCGAGAGGAAAATAGGCAAGCATCCAGCCCCAGGCCATACCGTAGCTAAATCCTGCCGGTGCATCTGCCCAAAGTAGAAGCGCAAAATACATCCAGTTGGTTCCAATTATGTAGTTGCAAAAAAGGCTTAAAGATCCTGCCATAAAATAATGCTTTGGTTTAACCAGCTGAGAATCCCCTACCCATTTTCCAGCAACATAGGCAACAGCAACAAAAGACAGCACAAAGCCAAAGGTCGGGCTTAATAACTGGGCAGGCCCTCCTTTAAACTGTGCAAAAACAGGTGCACCTATTAAACCGACAAACACATAGACCAGCATAGCAATGGATCCTTTTCTGCTTCCTAACACTGCCCCGGCTAAAATAGCAAAGAGAAGCTGCAAAGTAATAGGAACACTCCCGATCATGAGAAATGGGGATAGATTTGCACCCACACCCATCAATGCCGCAAAAAGACCGCAAAGAACCAAATCTTGAGTCTTTAAATCTTTCATATGAACCTCCTTTTGTGTTAACCAAAAATATTTTTGGTTAACAATAAGTTGAATATAATATTCTCATATGTTAACTTATTTGTAAATATGGTTAACATTTAAAAGGAGGAATAGTTATTAGAAGTCTCTTTATTACAGGCATAGATACTGACGCAGGAAAAACGACAGCTGCCGCTCTTCTTTTAGCGTATTTAAAAAAGAAAGGCATCCAGGCGGCTGCATATAAGCCCGTGCAAAGTGGTGCTGAAATGATTGATGGCGTGCTTTCTGCACCAGATGTGGAGTTTTATAAACTGGCCAATCCGGAATTAGCCGCTTCCACTACATATCTATTAAAAAAACCATGTTCCCCGCATCTGGCTGCAAGGGAAGAGGAAATAGAAATCGAGATTGATAAGATCATTGAGCATTATCAAGGGCTGTCAAGGGATAATGAATTTGTATTAATAGAAGGTGCTGGCGGAGTCTTCGTTCCTTTAAGGGACGATGGATACAGCATGCTTGAATTAATGAAAGAACTGTCCGCTCCAGTTGTGATTGTGGCAAGGACCGGGGTGGGCACAATCAACCACACCGTTCTGACCGCTGAAAGGTTAAAACAAGAAGGGATAAATGTGGTTGGCGTTATCATGAATCAGATGACAATAGAGGATACAAAGGTTGAGCAGGACAACATACGAATGATTGAGCTTATGACCAGGGTGCCTGTTTTAGGGATGATCCCCTATTTAGAAAATCCATTATCCGCCTTTGGTAATTCAGACATGCTTGACCATCTATTTTCAAAGCTGATGGAGGTGGACAGTAATGAGTGAGCAGGCAAATCTGTTAGAAAGCAGCATGAAGCATCTATGGCTTCCGTTTACACAAATGACAGACTATGAGAGAGATCCGCTGATCATTGAGAGCGGAGAAGGGATCATTCTGAAGGATATGAATGGGAAGGAATATCTGGATGGATACTCCTCACTTTGGCTAAATGTGCACGGCCACCGGAAAAAGGAATTGAATGTGGCGATAATGGAGCAGCTTGATTTAATAGCTCATTCCACACTTTTAGGAGCAGCGAATGTACCTGCTATCCGGCTTGCTGAGAAGCTTATTGAGATTACACCGGAAAATTTGCAGCGGGTATTCTATTCTGATTCCGGGGCAACCTCCGTAGAAATCGCCATTAAAATGGCCTATCAATATTGGCAAAATAAAGGGAAACAAAAGAAAAAGAAATTCGTCACGCTCACGAACAATTATCATGGAGATACAATTGGAGCCATTAGTATCGGGAATGTTGATTTATTCCACCGCGTGTATGGATCCTTAATGTTTCAAACCTTAAAAGCTCCTTTTCCTCTCCAATATCGGAGTCCTTATTCAGGTGAAGCAGAGGTTAAAGAAAGGGCATTAACAGAGCTGAGAGCCATTTTCCAGGAACATCATGAAGAAATTGCAGCCATAACACTCGAACCGCTTATCCAGGGAGCAGGCGGCATGAATGTCATGCCTGCTGGCTATCTTAAAGGGGTGGAAGAGCTATGCCGTGAATTTAACATCCTTTTAATTGCGGATGAGGTAGCGACAGGCTTTGGCCGGACAGGAAAGATGTTTGCAGTAGAGCATGAAGGCGTTCTGCCGGATATCATGACCGTTGCTAAAGGGATCACAGGCGGTTATCTTCCGCTTGCTGCCACACTCACGACAGAGGAAATTTATCAGGAGTTTTATGGGGAATATGAAGAAATGAAAACCTTCTTCCATGGGCATTCCTACACAGGCAATCAGCTCGGATGTGCAGTCGCCCTGGCTAACCTGAAAATCTATGAAAAAGAAAACCTTGTCGAACAGGCAGCCAAAAAAGCAGAAGTCATTCAATCTGAATTAGCTGCATTAAAAAGCCTCAAACATATAGGAGACATCCGTCAAGTGGGACTGATGTGCGGCATTGAGCTGGTTCAGGATAAAGAAACAGGGAAGCCCTTCCCATGGGAAAGCCGAATGGGGTACCATTCAACACTGGAAATGAGAAAAAGAGGCATGCTGACTAGACCGCTAGGGGATGTAATTGTCTTTATGCCGCCTTTGGCGAGTACGGATGACCAAATCAGGCAAATGATTCAAATCATGAGAGATTCGATTGAAGCCGTGACTGAAAAAGAAAAGTCGTTTGTTTGATTAGAAACAGCCCCCTTATTCATTTAATATAGGGGGCTGTATGTGTTGAGGGCTATTTAGTAAATCCTCCAGTGCCAGATCCAGGGTGGAATGATTCTCAGGTTCCAGCCAGTTTTCCGGAATGAGGAGATAAGAGCAGCTGCCGCTGTGTAAATAGCGGTAAATAATATGCGCTGCATCGATTTCATGTCTGCTAATGTCTCCGTTCGCATTTGCTTCATCTTTAAAATAAGCTAAAATGTTCGCTTTTATTTTTTCCTTCTTGCTGTGTGCTGCTGCATAGCTGTGGCTGAACAGAATCTCCGTCTTTTTAATAAGGAAAAGTTTAATCCTAGTATCTGTTAATCTTTCGATAGCGAGGATATTATGATTTTCTTCAGTGAATTCGATCACTTTTTCTTTTATTAACAGGGAGCTTACTGCCTGTATATGATCCCGATAGGCGGAGGCCGCTTCAAAATTAAATGCTTCAGAGGCATTCAACATCATTTGATTCATGTCCTCGATAATACTCATGTCAGTGCCTTTCAGAAAACCGATAAACCTGTCCAGGATGTCATTGTACTGCTGTTCCGCAGGCCCGCCAAGACACCGGCCAAGGCAGGAGCCTAAGGAATAATTCAGGCAGGCGGAGTTCGTTCCATTGGGATTGCTGCAATTCAGCATAAAGCATTCCTTTAACCCCCGAATAGCTCTTTCTACATTTCTTCGGCTTGTAAAAGGGCCAAAAAAAATCTTGCCGTCATTTTCAATGGGATTAAAGGCAATATCAATTTTACGGTGATTGCCGGTAAGGCTGATCGAGATATAAATGAATGACTGCGGACTCTTCATCATTCGATTATAGAGCGGCTTAATGCTTTTAATTAATTGGCATTCAAGCATAAAAGCCTCGAATTCGGTATCTGTCAGGATATAGTCAAAATCCCTTAAGTGTTTGACCAGCTTTTTTATCTTTGGTGAATGGTTGGTAGAGTTACGGAAATAAGACTGAACCCGATTCTTTAGATTTTTCGCCTTCCCCACATACAGAGTTTGACCCTGGGAATCCTTCATCAGATAGACGCCTGGAGTTAAGGGCAGGTTTTTCACCTTGTCAGGGAGATTAATAGGGATTCATTCCTTTACTGGGATATTTATTTAGTATTTTATCATGGAATGGGATTTGGGGGCGCTATTTCTCTGATTTGGGTGTTGGCATGGATATGTACTGCTTGTGTGAAGGCATGAATTTGAAAACTTAGTTAGTCAATTGCAACCGGCTCCCGTCAGGCAGGAAAATGGCATACCGGGAAAGCGGTATGGCCGAAACATCATCGGCGACTTGAACAATCATCTTGAAGCTTGGATTGACTGGAATCTCGTGCTGAATGAAGAAGGCGGGCCGAACCATGTGTGGAATTATTGTGATGCGCCGGTGATTGTGGATACGAAGAAGGATGAGGTTCACTATAACAGCTCCTACTATTATATTGGGCATTTTAGCAAGTTCATTAAGCCTGGAGCCAGGCGAATTGGCAGCAAGGCATCGAATAGCCGCATATTGGGCACCGCCTTTGAGAACACCAATGGAGGAACGGTGGCGGTTTTGATGAATGAGAATGATAGTAAAGAAGAAGTATCTTTATCCTTTGGGGGAAAAAGTATGATGCTGTTTCTTCCGGAGCATTCTATTGCGTCGATTATTATTCATTGATCGAATGAAATGGCCAGACCCCGGCTGTTTAAAAGCAGACAGGCCCCCCCTTTTCTTTATAGTAAAAAAATAATTCCTTTTTAGTAGATCTGGTAATTCACACTTTAAACAGCTAGTAAAGTAGGGGTGCTAGTGAATAAAAGCAAAAGATAGTTTGGTAAAAAATGTGCCTTCAGCTAGGAAAATGACTTATACAAAACATAGATATTTATATAACAAAAATTAAAGTGTTATGTTTCCAGTTCACCTATACTTGTTTAATTATACAGCTATTTGGTTTTCCCCCATAATACTAAGTGGTCTCCCATATCTGCAAATTGAATAAACAATATTGTTATTGTGGTAAATGATGTCTTTTGTTGTATAAAAAGGATAGATGTATATAGGTGATCATCCTGTTCATTTATCCTTTTACTTTTACACCTATAAAATGTGTGACTTTCTAATCAAGTATTTAGTTCTAAGGTATCCTAGAGATTTAATATAAGCAGATGATTTAGCTACCTATTTTGTAGGCCATTGAACGACCATTTGCCAACAAGTTTCTATAAAGTATAATATGAGGATAGAAAAATACAGCAAAAGGAAGAACTCTTGATTATTTTTAAACAAAAGTCACCAGTCTCTTTTATAGTTGAAAAAGATTAAGTTAAATAGTAAGTCGAACTTCTTAACAGGAGGGAAAGATGAAAATTTATGTGGATGCAGATGCTTGTCCGGTGAAAGATATTATTATTGCAGAAGCAAGGGATTTTGAAATTCCGGTTATCCTTGTTACAAGCTTTTCTCATTTTTCTAATGCAGAACAGCCATCAGGAGTGAAAACCATTTATGTTGATTCTGGAGCAGATGCTGCAGATTATCGAATTGTGAAGTTAGTGGAAAAAGGAGATATTATCGTGACGCAAGATTATGGTCTTGCGTCACTAGGTTTAGCAAAAGGAATTATCGTCCTCCACCATAAAGGATTTAGATATACAAATGAAAATATTGACCAATTATTACAAACACGTTATTTAAGTGCAATGGCTAGAAAAAGCGGACAGCGAACGAAGGGACCAAAGCCTTTTACAGCAGAAGACCGGGAGCAATTTAGGGATCTTTTTAAACAGGTTATTTCACGTAAAATTTAAGCTAAACTTAGAGATTCAGAAAGGAGCTAAATATTTTGAAGTATTTAAAATCGCAAATGCAACAACTAATTAAGGAAAATAAAGAACTCCATACACGCTTTAAAGAACTGAAGGCTGAGCATGGTCTTGAGAAAAACAATGCCCTCAAGGCCTTGTACCATTCAGAAGTTGCGGATGGAGGAAAGTACCAGGTAGCTTACCAAGCACTTGATCAGCCCAAAAAGTAGACTCTTATATCTAATTATACTTACTAAAAATTCTGTTATAAATGCTGGATGGTTATAAGTGGATTAAGTTATTGACCAACTTATGAAGTGGGTTGCTACGCAGTACAACGATACTGCGTATTCGAACGACATATATTTGTTCTCTTTGTAGAAGAATGTACTTATTAACGAGGGCTTGAGTTTAGTGTCTGAGGAATTTGAGAATCTTTCCAGGGTTCACGATGCATTCCCTGACAAGCACTTAATTTTCACAGAAGGGTGCATAGAAGGCGGTCCTCAGCCAGGCGAATGGCATACCGGAAAGCGGTATGGCCGAAACATCATTGGCGACTTGAACAATCATCTTGAAGCATGGATTGACTGGAATCTCGTGCTGAATGAAGAAGGCGGACCGAATCATGTTGGGAACTACTATATAGCGACGATTATTATTCATTGATAGGAGGACAGCCCTGATTGGGGGCTGTTTTTTTGTATAGTGACAGGTCATGCAGATGATTGCAGGGCCATCGGTCTTTTTTTAACATCTGATGATTGAGTCTTGTTATAACACGGTGAGAGGGTTCTATTCGTTATTTTAGAATCAGGAGCCAGGGAGGGTGGGTATAAACAGGCGGCCTTCCTTGGGCTTTATATTAGTAGTCAAAAGTTTATACTTGAATAGATGAAAAGAAGCGTCATGATCCTGTTACGTTATACTTTATTTAGAAGTGATAGCTCCGCTTTTCTTTTTAATTTAATAGATGAGGAATTTTATGGTATAATAGGACTATCGCGAAAAAATTGTTAATAATTGGAGGAAGTATGCGGAAAATTGACCTATTAAAAGACAGTAGATTTGGAGAAAGGGTTGCGGAGGATGAGCAAGAAACCCTTTCATCTTATTTTGTAAAGACAGATACTTGGAAACAGTTATTAAATGATGAATTAGATGTAATCTATGGTTCAAAAGGATCCGGAAAAAGTGCTCTTTACTCTTATCTCCTACAAAATGAAGGAAGTTTTTCCGACAGAAATACACTTTTGGTTCCGGCTGAGGAACTAAGAGGAGATCCTGTTTTTGGACAAGTTCTTGCTAAAGATGTAATTAGTGAAGAAGAGTTCAAGGGATTATGGCTAATATATATTCTAACTCTGATTGGCAAACAAGTTACACAGTTTAGGTCAGAAGATGAGAAAGTAGAAAAATTTATTAGAAAGTTAGAAAACGAAGAACTTTTGGAAGGTTCGGGATTACGGAGAATCCTTTCCAATGCCCGCGATTATGTAAAGGATTTCTTCGGAAGAGTTAACGAGGTAAGTGGCGGGTTAGAGTTAGACCCTTTAACTTCAATGCCTAAATTATCAGGAAATATTACATTTTTTGAACCGAGAAAAGAGCAAAGAAGAGCTGGATATATCTCTGTTTACGAACTTTTAGACTTAGCTCAAGAGGTATTAGAAAGTTTGAATATGAAAGTGTGGATCATGTTTGACAGATTAGATGTTGCTTTTTCAGAAAGTCCCGAACTTGAATCTGTTGCTCTTAAAACTCTCTTTAAAACCTATAATGATTTGAAATCAAAGAGTAATATAAAGCTGAAAATCTTTATAAGGGATGATATATGGGAGAGAATTGTCTCTGAGGATGGATTTCGGGAAGGAAGCCATATTACAAAACAGGTAACAATAAAGTGGAATGAACAAGACTTATTTCAATTACTAACTAGCCGTATATTGGATAATCAAGTATTTCGAGATAACTTTAATGTTACTAAGGATGAGGTTCTTAGAGATAGTAACAAACAACAGGAAATTTTCTACTCTATTTTCCCTGAGCAAGTAGAAACTGGTAACAACCCAAAAACATTTAATTGGATGGTAAGTCGTGTTAAAGACGGTTTAGGAATAAGTGCTCCTCGGGAACTAATTCATTTACTGAATGAATCAAGATTGGCACAAATAAGACAACTTGAAACAGGAACACAGGAAAATTCATATGATGAAATAATTAGTAGGTCAGCTCTGAAAGAAGCATTAAAAGAAGTTTCGAGAGTTAGACTTAATCAGACAATATATACAGAGTTTTCTGCACTAAAACCTTATATTGAAATGCTTAAAGAGCATAAAACAGAACAAGACTTAGATACCTTATGCAAGATTTTTGGTGTTTCTAAAAAGAAATCTGCGGAAATCGTTCAAGGGCTTGTTGCCATAGGTTTATTTGAAGAAAGAAAAGAAAAAGGAACAGGTACGACAACTTACTGGACACCATTTATGTATAGGGATGGTTTAAAGATGATTCAGGGAAGAGAAACTTGACTCAAGAATTATATAACATAGGGATGATTCGAGTGTTTTTACTCTGAGAGTGAAATATGAGAACCGTCACTGTGTTTATTTTCTATTATTTTTTGTAGGAAGGGCCTGACCCCGGCAGCGTTAATACGTTATTTAGTGAGGGAACAGGCCCCCTTATCTCTGGGTGCAGCAGGACTTGATATGATGAAAAGAATTAAACAAATATGGGACCCAAATAACATCTTGAATCACGGTAAAATCTTTCCTGAAGAAGGCCAGAAGCTGGTGCTTAGGGAATGAGTACAGAAGCCGATCTAAAAGACAGATTACATTATAATGAGACGTTTAATTGTGTCCAATGCTGATATTGCCTGTCGGTTTGCCCCACTTACGAAACGATGAAGAGCGAGGTGCATTCGCCGCGCGGCCTGTACATCAGACGTGCTGTGGATGCGGTGCAACTCTTTTGGAATATGGTGAATTTTTCAAGGGAGACATCGAGTGGGAAAGCCGTGTACAAGCTTTTTCTAATAGGTAAGAGATATTTCACAGGTGCTATCTGAATTTGATGGTTTGAGCTTTACAAAGGAAGTGAAGAACCATAACCTTTCAGCCACCCTGTCATATGAATCAATGTTCAAAAGGTAAAAGATGAGCCATTATCATTATTAAAGCAAGTAAAAAGCAAAGGGTATCGGGAAATGAATGACAAAGACCAATGCTGTGGATTCGCTGGTATTTACAATATTTTTAACTATGATGACTCCATGGAAATATTGGATAGTAAAATGAAAAATGCTAAAAACACAAATGCTTCTATAATTGTAACTTCAAATACAGGCTGCCTGCTGCAGATGAAATTAGATATTCAAAGGGAAGGGCTTGAGAAGAGTGTAAGAGCTGTACAACTTGTTGATTTGCTTGTTGAGGTTGGGGCGGTTTCTAAATAATTTTTAAATAATAAAAATCAAGTAGCAGCAGTAAAAGATTCAACAGTTATCCCCATATAAACGCTTTTATACACACTGTTTGCTTAAAAAAAGAGGGAGCCACCCGCACAGTGAGAATGCTGTGCGGTTTTTTGAATTGAAATTTATTGATTTAATGTGTGTAGGGCTAGGCCCCTCACTTTACAAAAAATTTTTGTGGGGTTGTTTTTTTAATTCTTTAAACAAGTCTTTTTGAGTTAAAATTTACTTATTAAGGTGACTTAAGTGCGGAGGTTAGTTAATGAGCAAACAACGTTGTCTGGTATGTTTCCAGATTAAAAGTTCAGCAGAATTCGCTTTGGGAAAAAAAGAGACTTGTGATGCTTGCATAAATCGCAGCGCAATGAAAACACGGTTGAAATATTCAACCAAGAAAAAGAGAACCGAGGTCTGCTCACAGTGCGAGAAAAAGGTCCAGGCTGTGAACGAGGACGGATGGTGCCAGGTGTGTGTGAAGGAACGGGAGAAAGCTCTTAAAGTGTCACCCAAAAAGCTAAATAAACAAAAGGCACAGAACAGAACAGTTGAAGAAAAAATCTCAAAACTTAAAAGAGACGCTGCAAAAATAATTGTTGAATTAGTTCAAGATTATAGACATCATACTATCGTTGGTTTTGAGGAAATAGAGCTTAAAAGCATTTCATATACTTATTTATATAAAAACTACTCTTTAGAGGAACTAGTATTGATTTTAACAGCTTTAAACCGTTAAATAATAGTATTCTAAAAAACCCATTCAGTATATATATCAGTTTAAGGAAGGGAACTAAAAATGAGCTTAAGAGATTTAACTCTTGAAGAACTTGAGGACCTTGAACAAGAATTGCATGAAAAGGGAGAAAAGAGTGATTATGGTTATTACGCCAAACTAGTAAATGTCTATGAAGAGATGTATAAAAGGTTAATTCCACTAGTAAAAAAAGATCGGGGAATGCACGAATACTCCCTGAAGTATACAAAAAAACTGCTTGTTTCCCATCTAATTAAATACGGTACATATTTAAAAATGAACAACTCTAAGAATGATCGAGTTGCTTTTTCATCCTTAACAAAAGCATTAAGTTATCAGAAAGATATTCCGATTGCCTATTATAGATTAGGATTCTTATCTTATAAGCAAGGCGATTACAGCCAAGCTGTACGCTATTTTCAAGAAGCATTGAATTATCATAAGTTAGGGGATGACCCAAGCTTTAGCCTTAATCAGCAGCAGCAATTTCACGCACATATGTATCTAGCAAACAGTGCTTTATATGTGGCAAGTTCAACTTATGAAGCAATGGAAAATTTCTCATACTCCTCAGCAAAGTAGCTCCCCAATTTAGCACTTTCACCATTATATGAAACCTTGAGGGACAATGAGCAGTTTTTAAAGAATCATGCTTTTTATAAAATTTCAAAAGGACATATTGAGACCTGTTCGAAAGACACTTGCGAGGAAGTTGCCGAAAATGGGGAAAAGAATACGCTCATCGTTTATTTTAATGATCGAGAAAATATCTTGTTCTTTAATGGGGAAGAGACCATAATTACACCGGGACAGGCAAATATGATCAGGCATTTTTTGCTGTCATCTAATGAAAAGAATCCATGCACGAGAATGACGATGAAGGACTTTTTTGGAAGGACCGGAACGGACGGAGAAGTTAAAAAGAATACCTTCATTAAATCAATAGAGCGCCTCAGAACTCGAATGAAAACATTAAATATGCCTGACATTATCGATGTTAAACAGTACCAGGGAGAAACAGCTTATTATTTCAACGAAACAGTGCAATATATTGTTCTGTTCAGAGTTGATGACGTTTTTGCTAATGACTATGTAAGCTGATGACAGGGCTGTCATCGCCTTTTTGTGATAATAAAGCTACATTCACGAAAGGGAGATGATCCTAAATGAAAAGCTGGAATACATTTTTCATTCGTCAAGGATTTGCTGTTAGGGAGTACACGGAAAATGAGTTTGATCTTTTTCTTGAAACCGAAGAAAATATCGAGTTTTTAATGGAGTGCCTTCTAAAAACAGGTGTAAAGTTTACGTGTCAGCATTTTCTTCTTACTATTCACTCTGAGGCTGTTACTGAAAAAGAGTGGCTGGCTGCAGCTGATTTTCCTCACAGAGGATATGGAGAAGGACTTTGGTTCCATGCTGAAAAAGAAGAGCCGAAAATCAGGGAATTGGATCTGTATATAAGCGGTTTGGTCCGTCAATTAAACAGACTAAAATTATTTACTATGGGAAGCTGCGACGGCAATGGAATAAGATATGCTTCCATCCAATTTCTCCATGGCATATCTATGGATAAAGTGGCAAAGCTTTTTAGCATCATTTCTGATAAAAAAGTTAGAGTCAGAAACCAGCGCTTGATTCTGCCGCATTCTAGAGAGGAGCTTTTAGAATTAGCTGAAAAAGCCTTAAATATAGATGAAGCTATCTTGGAACTGGAAACGGAAGAAATCGAAAAGCAGCTGTTTTTTGACCAGCTGGAGGAACTTCTTAACATCAACGGAGAAAGCGGAAACGAAGGTGAAATCCGTAAGCATGCAGAAAGGATTCTTGCTCCTCTAGTTGATCATCTAACTTTTGATAGCAAAGGCAACATCCTCGCTCAAAAACGCTATCGAGGCGGCAATGGACCGACTATTCTATTAAATGCCCATTTAGATACTGTAGTGCCGATTGATCCAGGCAGAATCATAGTAAAAGAAAAAAACATCTGGACCAGCAGCTCTGGCATTCTGGGTGCAGATGACCGTGCGGGTGTGGCGGTATTGCTGCAAATGGCTAAAAACTTGGAAAAAAGCAGCTTTAGAGGCACAGTGAAATTTATTTTAACTGTTGAGGAAGAAATTGGGCTGGTAGGTGCTCAGCATGTTGATGAACACTTCTTATGGGACGTTGATGCTGCAATTGTTTTAGATCGCCGAGGCACTGGAGATATTGTAGTTTCATGCGGTGGATACATTCCTTTCTGTGATGAAAGGTATGGACAGTTTATTGAGGATGTAGCAGTAAAAGAGGGCTTGAAGAACTGGAAATGTACAAATGGAGGAAGCAGTGACACAAGGATATGGGCTTCATATGGTATTCAGAGTGTTAATTTATCTGTTGGTTATTTTGATGAGCATACCAGTGATGAGAAGTTGGATGTGGAGGGTTGTTATAATGCGGTGAAGCTGGTGAAGGGGATTTTTAAAAATGCAAGGGGAAAGAATTTTCTGTTGAATAAAAGTTATATTTTATGAGAAAATTAATTAGGGTCTTAAAGTCACTTTTTAGAAAGTAATAATTCATAAGTGAAGTGGGGAAATTTATATGGAAGAATTAAACTCTGTATTTGTAATAGAAACAACTGAATCATTATATGTAGTTGAAGATGAAATATACGATGGTAAAGTTCTTGATGGGATCTTAGAATTAGCAGTCCAGTTTGAGAGAAAAGAAGACGCAGAAAAATTTCTAGAAGAGATGAAAGAATTTGGTCTACAAGGGAAAGTTAAAACAGCGAAAATTTGGATAGATGTAGTGGATGATTAACAGTATATTAGTATATTTAGCATAATAAGAAGAGCTATAAGCAAGAGGATTTCTCTCACTTATAGCTCTTTAAATATATCAAGGTCTTCTTTCTTTATAAAACAGGATAACGAGAACCGAATCGTTGATCTCACTTCATCAATCGATAACCCCACAGCTGCTAAAACATGAGAAGGTTTACTTGAGCTGCAGGCAGAACCAGTAGACGCAGCAATAATAGGAGCAAGGTTTTTTACTAGTAGCTCATTATTAACCCCTTTAAATTGAACACTAACAATACCAGGAATCTTTGCTTTGTGGTCACTATTTATATGAATCTGGTCATTGAACTTTTCTTTTAATATCCATATTAGGTGACACTCTAATTCTTCTAGTTTATTTATGTTTCTTGTCATATTTTTGCTTGCAATCTCCGAAGCTTTCCCCAAGCCAACTATATTATGAACAGCCAACGTCCCACTTCTAATACCATTTTCTTGTCCACCACCATGAAGAAGGGGAGTTATCTTGGTTGGTAGTTCATATTCATCATTTTTAATAAATGCCGCACCAATTCCTTTAGGACCATGAAACTTATGTGCTGAACACGATAAAAATGTAATACCTGGGTAATTGGACAAGTCTATTTCAATTTTACTCACTACTTGGGTAGCATCTGTGTGTAGGAAAACATTATTCTCAATACAAATATTAGAAATTTCAGCCATATCATTCAATGAACCTAATTCGTTGTTGCCCCAAATAACAGATACCAAAATGGTCTGTTCGGTTATTTGATTCTGTAAGTCCACAGTGTCAATTCTTCCAAATCGATCAACATCCAGGTAGGTAACAGCATATCCTTTAGTTTCAAGATACTGGCATGTTTCTAAAACCGATGGATGTTCAACTTTAGTTGTTATAATATGGTTTCCTTTTTCTGAATAATGGTCAGCGACACCTTTAATAATCATATTGTTGCTTTCAGTTGATCCACTTGTGAATACTACTTCATTTTCCTTACATCCTATTAAGGAAGCGAGTGCATTTCTTGCTTCTTTAACTGCTCTTTTTGCATTTTCAGCAGGAGCGTAATATTTACTGGATGGATTGCCATACTCCTCCATTAAGTATGGGAGCATGGCATCTTTTACTTCTGGTTGTATTTGAGTAGTTGCGCTATTGTCTAAATACAGCATTTATATCACCTAATTTTCCATTTTCAAAAGGTTTAAAAGAAGTTTCTCATAGTTTCCTGCATGTTTGTACTCATTATTAAGTAGCTCAATTCCTCTTTCCAAATGGGCATTAAAAAGGTCAGGGAAAAATTCTTCGTCAGAAATATTTCGCTTAGCGTGTTGTCTAATTAATGCCTTATAAATATAATCATTTTCTCCGGTCATTGCATTACGATGTATATCTACTCCTGATTTATTCTCAACAAGTTCAGGCATAGAAGGATTATTTAAGGATAATGAAACTGCAATACGAGATAAAATGTTCCAAGTTAGACCAGTAGCACCTTGAAGGGCAACTAACCGTTCACCCGTTTGTTTTGATGTCTTCAATCGGAAATTCATATGCTCAACTCCATTTGTTTAAAAGGAAAATACTGATTCAATATACGAGTTTCTTTCTTTTCAACATTAAAGTCCAGCATATATTCCTTAGCAATATGCTGCCTCAAAATATTATAATGTTCTTGATCAATTTCTGTGTCAGTTGAAAGAATAATAGCTTGTTTCCCACAGTTTGGAATGAACTCTTTCAAAACGGCAGCTTTATGTGTTTTATCTAAACGACCAAGTAATGTATCAAAGATAAAAGGAACTTTTCGGCCCGAACATTTAAATATCGCCCAGATGATTGATATAAGCAGAATTTCTTTTTCACCTGCTGATAAGGTGGTCTTCTCAATATAATCCTTTTGTGAATCGACTAATTTAACGTCATAAGTTTCAGAATCTATGATAATAGAAGAGACATAATTGTGCTTTCTAAATATTTTTTTTAGCATAATGGATGCTTCGATTTGAACTTGCTGAAGTTTTTTCTTCAATTGGATTTCACGGAATCGACGGCTTAAAGCAATAATCTTCTGTGACTCAAGGAAAGAACTCTTTGTCTTATCATCATCACGCAATGTATTCTGGATTTTATCAATACCTGAAAGGATTCCCTCCAGTGCATTTTTCCAATCATGAATTTGAGCTTCGGTCTTTAATAATTCATCTTCTAAATTTAACAAGTTTTGTTGAGCTTTTTCCATTCTTTGGAGCATATCAGCAAACTCATTAGTATCATCATTTGTTCTTAATTTTTCTCTTAGCTCTTGTAATTCAAGTAGTTTCGTTTTGTTTTCTTCAATAATCCTAATACACTCTTTGTCTGCATCACTCATGATCTTTAAGTGCATATTTTCAATTAAACTGCTTTCTGAAAAAGATGCTCCATGGATAGTTGAGATGGACTTTTCAGGCTTCATTAAATCCAATAATTGTTCTTTAACATTCTTGCTCTCTGAACTATTTATAGATTCGCTGACGGAATGTAATATATTATGGATTTTTTCATCTGTTAGCTTCTCACCAAGTTGTTTAAAAAGCTGTAAAGCTTCCTCATTCTGAATTTGTTCTCTACTTTCATTTAGAAGTCCTTTGGTTAAATAGAAGGGGAGAAGGTTTGAGACAAAACCTCTTATAGATTCCAAATTCTGTTTACGTGTTATGTCGATTTGGTTCATATCTTTTATGATCTTTTCTCGTTCACTTTTAACTAATCCGCCAAATTTTTCGAAATCATGCTTATCTCGATTATATTCATCTAATAGTACTGACTTTTGTGATTTTAAGTCTTCTAAATTAGATAGGGAAGTAGCAATTTTTCCTCTCAAGTCTTTTTCACGACTATTTAACTCAAAAAGTTCCTGTTCCAATGATTCCATTTTTTTGCCGTCTAAAGATTGGTTAGAATAGTATTCAAGGTCTTCCTCTAATGTTTCAAATAAGTCAAGATTGAACACAACCCGTGAGAGATTTTTTAAGTAGTCAGACAGGAGGTCTTCATTAACTATTCTTGCAATCTCTTCACCGTCAAAGAGACATAAATCCAATAACTGGGGTGGCATAATTTCTTTTAGTTTTGACTGGAAAAGTTCCTTTTCGTAATCAGTAAAATGTTTGCCATTAGCAACAAGATCAAAAGTTTCTTTTAAGCTTTTGTTCGTGAATTTCCAATAACGATAAAGCACATAATCAACTTTTTCAAAATCATCAATAAGCGAAAAATCTAATTTAATTCTAAAGTTATTTTCTCCAATTTTTTTTGCATTATGATTTAAAATACTTTGAACTCTTTTATAATACTCTGCGCTTTCTGTTTTAAATCCATATCCATATGAACCGAATAACCCCAATTTAATAGCGTTAAGTAAAGTAGTTTTACCAGCGCCATTTTCACCGCCAATGAGCACAACATTCTTTTCGTTTTCCGGACTGAAATCAAAGGAATTAGTTCCTCTATAAGCTCCAATATTGGTTAGCTGAATCTGATTTATAATCATTGTAAAACCTCAATTTCTTCTATAAGTGTAAATAATCTTGTTTAAGAGCCTTTCCGATTTCGTTTATAAGCCCTCTTCTTACTTTATATCCAGAGAATTCTTTTTCTATTGATATAAGTCTCTTGAGGACCTTAATATCTACTTTAAATTGATCAGCCAGTAGTTCAAGATCGGATATTTGTTCATTATCAAAGAGGGGACGGTCATCTATTTCCCAATCAATCACTTGGTCCATAATTTCCTCATAAATTGTTGGGATGGGGTCTTCCCATTCTCCATTTTTAAACCATATCTTTCTTATTGCTTTAAGTTCATCTACACTAATTAATTCGTAATAAGGATCTTCTGGGTGCTTTAAGTCTTTTTGAACTTTAAGGAGTCTTACTAAAATTTCTTTTCGTGCTTCCATTGTATAAGGTCCTAAACCTAATTGAGCATATTTGAGGACTTTATCTCCATCTAGCATTTCTTCCTCATAGGTAACCAAAATCATTTGATCTTCTGGAGCACTAAGATCAACATTATTAGCCTCTATATAACTTTTAAGCTTTTCTTTTTCCATAATAGTGTATTGATCTAATGGAATTTGCTGCTTAGGTCTTCCAGACTTTTTAGGTATCATGACATGAGGGACGCCATCAATATCTTCAATCCTAACTTCTTTATAATAGATTTGTCCGTTCATTCTATATTTCATTCTTTTTTCTCGATCATCTCTAATACTCGATAGCCAATTTCGAAAATCAAGTAAAGGTCTCATCCAATCGTGGCCACTCTGAATAAAGCCACTTAGTGCCTTATCTTCATTAACAACTGTACAAACCCAGCAGCCAAAACGGCTGTTTCCACACGATCCAGCACTTTCTTTTACTGATTTATCAACAACAAGTGGACATTCACCGCTATTTGAATCCTGGTAAAGTCTGTGTAACTCATGATTGTCGTCTCCCCAGGGAGAAGGGTGGTTTAATAAGTAGTCCCAAACATCATCTAGTGTATAGCTTCTTATTGGAGCGTAAACATATGCATTTGAAAGAGTAGAGTGTCTCATAAATGTTTTACCTTCTACAGTATGAGATCGGATTACATTTCCGCGGGTGGCACTTTCGTCTTCACGCACCCCTAATACCATAATTACTTCTCCAAAGGATGAGACTTTGTCCATTATGAACTGGTTAGCAGGATCAATCTTTAATCGATCTGTACACCATCTGAATTGCTGATTGGGAGATGGGTATCCTTTTCCGATAATGTTAACCCAAAATGATTGTTTGATAACTGGCTTTACTTTATGAGTTTCAATTGGCAAATCTCTTTTAAGTGCCTCGTCTTGGATCCTTCTTAGAGTTTGATTAATTGAATTAATAATTAATGGAGTTTCTACTAACGTATCTGATGAGATTACATAAACTTTTTTATGCAATTCTTCTTTGTCCATCTCTGAAAGTGATTCAAACACTAGTTGAACTACAACTGTTGAATCTTTCCCACCGCTATAACCTACTACCCAGGGACGGTTATCTTCTTTATATGCTTTTTTTATATGCTCTTTAGCTTCTTCCACATAAGGCATACTTTTTGATAGTAAATTACTGATAATGCCATTTGTCATATTAAACTACTCCTTGAAAGAATTTATCTTCTAATTCTTGTTCTGCCTTTGTTAAAGGAAGGCCTATTAATTGTTTAATTTTATTGGAGGTTAATTGAATTGTATAATTTGTTTTCTGTATTCTGCCGTTTTGGTTATATGCTCTACCTAACCATTCTGCAGTGTTGCTTCTATTCCAATCAATTTTCTTAAGCTTCTTTATATACTTTTTCCAGTCGGTTTCGTTGTATTTAATAAGATAATTGCCAACAAGTCCCATTGCTTCGATAAATACTCCATGTCCGACAATGTAATTGGCTCTTAGATCTCTTGGAGTTAATTCCTTTTGAAAGACCAAGTTCCATTCTACAATAGAATCGGTTAAAACTAACCAAAATTGCTTAAGAAATTGTTCTTCAGTTTGGGTAATTTCATCTCCCTTGGACTTTCCTAATAACTTTAGATTTGTATTAAAAATGTGATTTAATGCCATTATTTTAGGAGAGTTTTTAGATAAAGAAACTCTCTCTTTGTCTGTATATCTATTAAGTAAAGGAATTGAAGTAATCAAATCCTTAGTAATTAGAGCAAGACGATCACGATGGTCATAAAGAATCCCAATAGAAGAAGTTGTATTTACTGCATGTCTATTAAGGTCAGAAAAAATTTGTTGTGACTTTCGTAGTCCTTCATCATGGTAGAAGACAACTGAAATTGTTTCATTTCCCAACTCTGGAGTGATTTTTAAAGCTTCTTCAATTGCTGCTCTTCGGTGCTGTCCATCATTTATTAAAAACCTTGCATCCAAAGCAATCCTTAATTGACCAAGATCATTTAAAGCAGATTCGCTATTAAAAGGGATAAATTTGATGTCACCATCAATAGAAGCTGTTATTGATGAAAAAACATAATCTTTTTGGTTTTCAACTATGTAGCTTGTCATTTCAGGAATACGAGATTTATTTAGGATTCTTTGTGACCGATGTTCTGGTGGAATTTCTTCTTCGTCGAACAGAAATATTTTTGGAATAATTCTTAAAGGGCACATAGCAACAAAATATTCTTTGCCAGCCTGAATACCTCTGATAGCAGGGAAATTATAACTGAATGTCGCGTCCATTTTCATTCCTCCTTATTACGTACGTAATAAATAAAATTATAAAACTTTTAGTTAAATGGCACAAGTAATGGATAAAATAAAAAGCTTGTAATGTCTTCTTAACATTACAAGCTTGTAGTTATTTTATTGCATGTTTTTCTAGTAGGTAAAATAAATAATTGTCCATATTAGTTAATTTATTAATTTCGTTATACATCGTTAAAAGACCATGTTCTACAAATAAGAGAATGTATTTATCTAGTTCTTCATCTTTTATTTTTTCTTGATATTTTTCGATAATTAGATGCTTAAAAAGTAGAACTTCATCACCTTTAGCAACGACAGAGATAGGGAACTCAAATTTCGATACCTCTTGCTTCTCATCTGATGGTAAAGAATCAGAAGCAATGCCTTTTGCAAAAGCAATTCGTATAGCATCTGGTCTATCTTTTAATTCAATTTCTAGTTCAGTCATAATATTCTCAAGATATAATAACCCTTTTTTTGAAAGTTTTACACCTGCCATGTTGAAACCTCCTTACTGAAGAAATAGCCTTCAACAATATTAGTACACTTGGTATCTTCATCAAATTCTAAAACATACTCTCTTTCAATAAAAGGTAAAAGTTCATGATAAAAATCTTGAGTGATTTCAGTATCAGTTGAAAGTATAATTACTTGATCACTTAGTTTTGTGAAATAATGGTTTACTAGGTTAGACCTATGAATACTGTCAAGTCTAGCAAGTGGAGTGTCTATAACAAACGGAAAATTCGCACCGGAAACTTTCGTTAAAGCCCAAATCATAGCAAGGGCAATTAGTTGTTTTTCACCTTCTGACCTAGACATTAAGTCAATTGGATTACCTAGTTGGTTGTAGATTGTTAAAGTGAATTTTTCAGGGTGAAATTCAACCCTTTGGAATTCATTTTTTCTAAATAATTGTTGGATGATTTTTTCTATTTCATTCTTTAGCTGTTTTGCTTTTAAGATTGTAACACTATCAATGAATTCTTTAGTTCCATTTCTTAAACGTTCAAGTAGATCCAATTTCGCTTCGAGAGGACCAAGTTTTTCAAGGTCTCTTTGTTTTGACTTAATTGTATTATTAAGCTGGAATTTCTCATTTCTAAGTTTATTTAAACTGTTAAATATATTTCTTTTATTTCCTCTAAGCTCTCCTAACTGTTGGTTTAATTCAGCAATCTCTTTATCTAATACTGAAGTATTAACTTCTTCTGGTGCAACTTTAAATTTCTCTTGATAATTTCTTAATAACGCTTCTATTTTTTGTTTTTCACTTATTTGTTCTTTCAAGTTACTAGATTTTGTCTCAGGATAATAAATCAACTTTTGATAATCCCCGAGTGAGAGGTCATGCAGAATATCTAATTTTTCATTTACAACTGCACTTTGTATCTTATTAATTTTCCCCCAGATCGCTTTACCGTATCTTTTTAATTGTTTAATTTGATCTTCATTCAACTGAGGTGAAGTAGGTATATTTAAAAGTTCATTAATAAAATCTTCATAAGGAGCAAATTTGGCATTTTCTCTAATCTTTGCATCTAAGAAATTTCTTTCCTTCTTAATTCTTTCTTTTAACTTTTTAATATACGGTTGGAGAATTAGCATTTGTAACTGGTTAGATTTAGCACTTTTTAACCCTAACTCAATTTGGTTAAGTTTCTGAGTGTTTTCGCCAATTGCTTTACTTAAATTTTGTTTGGTAAGACTTGTACTACCTATAATAATTCTTCTTTCTCGTTGTTTTGTTTGCTCTTGATTTCCTAATTTTTCAAGTTGTTCGGCGATTGTTTGTGATTCTTGTTCTAAGGATTCTATCTTGTCAGTTATAGATTCTAAATTTGAAAATAGTTTATCGATTTCTTTATCATTAACATTTAATTTTATTTCTTTTGTGAAGTCATTATAAACCTTATCAATATCTTTTAATAATTGATTATATAGCTCGAGTGAAACTACTTTTTGAATTGCCTTTATTGTTTCTTCTGTTTCTTGGTCACCCACAAGATCTCTGATTTTTTCAGCATCAAATATAAAGAATTGTGCAACATCTAAGGGGATGCGAGCATCTATAAAATCATAAAATTCTTCATTAGAGAGTTGAATTTCTCTACTTTTATTAAAGTTATTATCTAACTGATATATTTTTCTGAATTCTTCATAATGATTATTAACAAATGTAACTTCAATAGCATACGTTCCAGTTTCATCACTAAAACCTAATTCGATTGAACCTTCGTTACCACCTTCTTGAATGTGCCTTTGGTTAACAGATTTACTAATATATTCCTGATATTCTTTTTGATTTTTAAATTTTCGATGCCCAAAAAGGGCAAGATAAATTGAATTTATTAGAGACGTTTTACCATGACCATTTAATCCACCTATTAGTACCACATTATTTTTATAAACTGTATTGGGAGACTTGTTTTTGTTTTTGAAACTTAATGTTTGTTTACCATAGTAAGGCCGATAATTGTTAAATTTAATGTATTCAAAAATCATATATTTTACACTCCTTAATAGCTGCCAGACCAGAACGCTAACATTTCTTTAATATCTTTAAATATGCCAACTCTTCTTCCCATATTTTTATTGGCATAATCTTTTTCCAGTTTAAATAACTTTTCAAAATACTCCTTTTCTAAATCATACTTTTTACATATTTCCTCGATTAGCTTTTCTTCCTCTTTATGCATGCTATTCAATCCTCACTTTGGATTTTCTTCTTCAGTCTGTTAGACTGTACTAATTTACATGTAAAATGTAAATAAATTCAAAGAAATTTTATAGTATAATTGAATTATATTACAAATTGAAAAAAAACTTAATAGGAGGAAGTAAGTTGGAAATTTTGGGTTCTCCTAATACAAATGATATTGAACTATATTTAAATAAAAACACATCTATAAATGATAAAACCTTACACCTTGTACCTACTATGATTTTGTACCAAAGAAGGGCTAACTTTTATAGAAAACTGCTTAAATCGAAAAATATTGATATGCCAGTTTTCCACAGACTTAAAGATAAAGAGATAAACTCATTATTAAGAAAAAATGGTATTTTTCTATTCGAAATAAATAGGTTCTTCGAAGAAATGGTTAATTCTAATAGTGAAATAAAAAGTACTTTATTAAGTAGAAGAGAAACAACAATAATTTTAGAAAGGGTTTTAAAAGCGAACCCTGTAACTAATAATCATGTCTGGTTGGTTTTAATTCCTAAATTATATGATTTCTTCCAAAATTTATTAATTAGTGGAACTCCGCTTAAAGAATTAAAGTCTTATTCAAGTAATAATTCATGGGGAATTTTATTAAGTATATTTGAAGATTATGTTAAGCATCTGAAGGAAAACAATTATTTAGATTATGGCTTAGCATGGTGCAAAGCCATAAAAGTTTATGATTTAAAGAAATTTGATAAAGTGTATATTGATGGAGCTTTTTTACCTGTACAACCAGGATTGCATAAATTAATAAAAACACTAAATGACATTGGCAGTGAAATAAAATTTTTCGTACCAATTGACTTAGAGAAAAAAGATAGTCCCGCCTTTAAAGTTATAAAAAAAACTTATTCTCAATATGTTGATATCAATGATTGGAAATCGATTAATTTTGTAAAACAAGACCATAATGTAGTTCAAAAGCTGGCTCGAAATTTATTTACTAACGAAACAATAATTGTTGATGATCCCTCTTTTGAAATCATAGAATTTGAAACATTGGAAGAAGAATTTACTTCCATTGTTCAAAGAATATCAACTTTTATCAAAAGAGATATTGTAAAACCTCATAAGGTGGCAATAATTACACCAAATCCAATGGAAATGAGACCTTTCGTAAGAGAACTTGCAGAATTGTATGATCTAAAATGTGATTTGCCCCCTCGAGCATTAGTTCATCTACCTTATGGTAAATTCATCTATCTGCTTTTCCAAATAAAGACGGACGATAGAATAAATACATTAGTTCAGGCGGATCATTTTATTGATAAAAGCTTAGTCTCCGAATTACTTTATCAAAATATATATAAGGAGAGTCAAGAAGTATTATCCCTTTTAGAACAACTTCAAGCTTTTTTTGAAGATTCAAGAACATTTAATGAGTGGTACAATCAACTATCCATGTTAAAAGAAGCAAGAAGAGTTATTAATGAGGATTTTAGAAATCATCCTTTATATTACATTTCAGAAAATCAGCTAGATCAGTTTCAATTATTCATTTCATTAATTGAAAACATTTCTAGAAAAGTTGTTAATAATGCAATTGTTCCTTTTCAGAAACATTTAAGTAATCTACTTACAACATTAAGTGAAGAAGAACATTTATATAAACCAAATGAAGATATTGTCGATAGAATTAATGAAATTAAAGATATAGTAGAATTAGATGACAAATTGAATATAAATGGGGAAGAGTTTGGTTCCAAAATACAGTCTATTTTTAAGGATGACAACTTCCAAGAAGAGGAATATCCAAGTAATCAAGTTAAAATTACTGTTACTGGTCCTAATAATGTAGAGTTCCAAGAGTACGATATGATTTTTTTAACTAGATTTACTCAAAATATGTATCCTGAAAAAATTCATTATAAATGGCCAATGAGCATGGAAGTTGAGAGTATTTTAATAAAAAGTAATGATAATAAACAGATTAACAACTCTAGTGAGCTATTTAATTTCTATCTTGACAGGTCTTTATATCATTTATTTACAGTCTTAAATTCAGTTTCAAAGAAATTAACAATATCCTATTCAAAAAGGGATAATGGTCTTAATCAATCAGTATCTCACTATTTGCATGATATTGCTAAGGTTTTTAACATTGAAGAAGATATTCAATCTGAAAAAAGTATAGAGGATGTATTAAAAGAATCGAACCTACTTTTAAACCCCTCCTCAAGGCCTTTTGAGTACTCCGATTATACGAATGAAAATATAATTGGACAAAGTATTAAAGAAGGTATTGAACTATCAATTGAAGATATTGCTGTGTACGAATATTGTCCTAAAAGATTTTTTTATGAAAAACAATTTCCCAACCAGAGGGCTTTTCAAAGTGTGTTTCATATTCAAAATTATGCTTCTGCGTGTTTGTATGAAAGAGGTGTTATAAATCTAGTTGATAAATTCCCTCGGATAAGTAAAGAGAATAAGAAAGTAGTTTTACTTGAAATCGAAAATATCCTTGATGAATCGAAAATGGAGTTATATGGTTTCTTTCCTCTTGGACAAAGGTACTGGGAAGACATAAAAATACGAGCAGGTTTTCATTTAGAAGAATTAATTAAAAAGGTTCTAAATAATACAGAGCATAATGCTGCAGAACTTTCTATAGGTGGCCAAAAAGTTGTAAAGAAGCTAAATGGATATAATTTTGTAGGCGAAAGAGAATTAAAAGTAAAGTACCCAACAGTGACCCATTACTATTCTATTTCAAATTTAAAGGATCTCCAGTCTTTTAGTATAAACACACTCGATCAAGAAGAGCTTAATAACCATAAACGTGTAAAAGAGCTATATTATGAATTATTAAGAGGGTTTTGTTATGGAAGTAACCAAACAAATCAAAAATTAGCTTTGTACGCTGAAAAAATTAACAATAACAGTTTTGAAAAGAATCCAGGTGGTCATTGCATTTATTGCTCATTTAAGCATATTTGTATGGAAAAGGAGATTCAATTTAATGCAGCTGACTGATGAACAAAAAAATGTAATAAACTCTAATCAACGTAAGATCCTAGTTAAAGCAGGAGCAGGTACTGGAAAGACAGAGGTTTTGACAAAAAGAATAATTAGAATTTTAGAAGAAAATCCAAATGTCTCGATAAAAGACATGGCTATAATAACTTTTACTAATAAAGCTACTGAAGAGCTCCAAGGGAGGTTGAAAAAAGCTTTTTATAGAAAATGGAAAATGGAAAATGATCCTACAAAAAAAATTAGGTTTAGATACGAACTAGAATCCCTTAATTTAGCTCAAATTTCAACTATCCATATGTTTTGTAAAAATGTATTGGAAATGATAGGACCTTATGTTTCTAAAGAAATAATATATTCCCCTGCTTTTAATGTTAAAGCAGATTATCTTAATGACGCTATTGATGAAACAATTGAAAATTGGATAATAGAAAAATCAAAAAACAAGAAAAAAATAGAGCACTTAAAAATAATGCCAGTTTATAATCTTAAAAATATGATTAAGGTAATTTACAGTCAAATCAGAACAAAAGGTTTCGATATTGATAGGGTTATAAATTCTACAAAAAGAAGTGCTCTCTTAGAAATGGAATCATCTAAAAAGAATCTTAAATTGGAACTCTATGAAATATTAAGTTCTGTTTCTTTGATTCATCGTAAGTATAAATACGATAGACTTGATGTAGAAGACCTATTAGAATATACTTCAAAGATATTAAGGGAGAGGTCTGATATAGCAAATGATATAAGAGGCCGCTTTAAGTATATATTTATAGATGAGTTTCAAGACACATCCAATTACCAATCAGAAATATTTAAAATTATCTGTGATGATAGTGACAATTCACCAAACCTTTTTGTAGTAGGTGATATTAAGCAATCTATTTATGAATTCCGCGGTGCAGATACAAATGCATACTCAAGAATTGAACAATGGATCGCTCATAATGGTTCAATTTTAAATCTCTCCATCAACTGGAGGTCAACACCGGAAGTGGTTCATTTTGTAAATGATGTCTTTAACCGGATCGAGGATAATAATAAGTATCATTTTAAGCGTGACCCCTTAAAAGCAAAAGAAAACCGAGAAGTAATAGAACTTCAGAATGCCTATGAGTGGTTGTTAGAGGATGTAAATTCAAAGCAACCCCAATTAATTGCTGATTTTATTAAGAACAAAATTGAAAATAAAGAAGAAACTGCAGAGAACTTTACAATTTTAACTAGAAAAAACTATGAACTTGAGGTTATAGCCGAAGAATTAAATAAGAAAGGTATACCGTTTAAAATTCTCGATAGTGGTAACTTTTATAATCAAAAAGAAATAGTAGATATGTATAAAGTATTAAATGGGTTACTCAACCCAGGTAATCAAAGTGCAACACAGGAAGCAATTAATACAATATTCTTTCAGAATAACGATAGAAATTTTAATGCATTATTCGATATCATCGATAAGAATCAATTAATATATAATATTACACCTTCACAGATTATTGATTTTATCATTCAGAGAACTGGTGTTTTTAGTAGGTGTTCCAGCCAAATAAAATCTAACTTAAATAAACTAAAGGAAATCTCTAGAAGGTTAATAAAGAATGAAAAGCTCTCACTTTATCAATTTATTAACTGGTTTGCAATGATGATTTCTGCTAAAGTTGACGAACCGTTGGCTGATACTTTAAATGAAAATCAGAGTGCTGTAAAATTAATGACCATCCACAAATCTAAAGGTTTAGAGTTTCCTATTGTGATCCTACCAAACCTTGATCAAAGTATTAGTGAATCTTCGTTAAATCCAGAAATAATCATTAACCCACAATCTTATTCTTTAGAATATTATTATAGAAAATACTATGATAATAATTCAATTATAAAATCATCTTCATATGATGAGACCATAGATTCTATCCAATACAATGTTTATTCTGAGGAGTTAAGGGTTTTATATGTAGCTCTAACACGAGCAAAAAGAAAAATAATTATGTGTGGAAAAAATAAGTTAAAAAAAGATAAAATTTGTTTTCAAAATTGGTTAAAAAAGGATTAGGAGGCCTAATCCTTTTTTTCTTGTTTATTTGGGGATGTGGTAACTTGTTGTTATATGTGTGTTATTCGAATTTAGTAAGTTAAGAATGCTACCTGGATTATTTTCAATTAATTTCAACAATGCTATTTTATTAAAATCAATTAAGAAATTATACTTACAATCTCTCCACTGGTGATTTATCTGACTGTACGTAGTAAGTTTAATGGTGTTAGCACTAATATTTCTACTACTTAAAAGCTCTTTTAATAGATTAACATAGGCAAGGGAGTTAGGTTCAGTTGATCTCAATTCATTATAAAAGATGATAATCTTTTGAACTTCGTTTACCTCTGTGTTATAAATATGGGATATTTTATCAACAATAAAGAAAAGTTCCTCAACATAATTATTAAACTTCAAATATTTTATTTCTTGGATAATCTCATTAATATCACTATCCCTAGGGTGTATATCTTTAAACGAAGCCGAAGGAAAAATAGATTGTATTATAATTCGTTCTTCTTCCTGAGTAAGTTCATCTGGACTAAAGAGCCTATGAAAACTCATAGATATCTTTTGCAAAAGAAGATTTGCATTTGATAAGTCTTCTTTTACTATTAACATATCATGGGGAATTATACTTGAGATAACATTAAAACAAGCTTGTTCCTTTTTAATATATGGAAAACAGCAGATTACTGAAACAGGAACTTTTAATTTTCCTTGATATTGGGTCACTTGGGTTAATAGTGAGTCAGATTGACCAAGCCTCTTGATCAATTTATTTCTATATTGGATAACTTGTTCAATTGGAGAGGTTAAAGATTTAGTAACCCCGCCAATATTAACTCTCCAGGTTTTGGGATCAACGCTGATAAGTGAGTTTTGTGTATAATCTTTTACTTCTATAATGGTAATACCTAAATTAGGATGAAAAATTATAAAGTCGGGCTTATTACCTTCTATAATTGGCTCATAAAAAACATGCCAATCGTCACTTAGTTCTAGTAATTTGTTAAAAAGTACTTTTTCTCCTTCTGTTTGAGGAGTGAAGGTACGTGGATATGTTGTTGACATTTCTTCACTTCCTTAACAATGTTTAAATGTTTATTTCACTAAAATAATAACACATATATCAAAATATTAATGATTAGTGATTTTTACTTTTGTTCCTTATTTTACTACTTATGCATAATTACTCAAAATTCATCCATATAGAAATTCTTTGAAATATATAAAGTATCACTATACCGATTTCAAATAAGAATTCATATATAATAAAAATTCTATTAACATAAAGGAGTAAAAAATGCCTAGTAATTTAAAAGATAATCTAAATAGAATAATGAATCAATACATAACCGCTAAAAGAGAACCTTTTGGAGGGCATCAACTTGGACCCTTTGTTAGAAATAAGGTTACAGAAGAAATTAACAATCTCCCCTTTATAAATACCACTGACTACATAGTGTCAGGATCAGTAGGCCAAGGTAACTGGGCTTCTGTTCCCTGGATAGCCATCATGAATCGCAAAATTACTGTTTCTACTCAACGCGGCTATTATATTGTTTATCTGTTCAGTGAGGATATGCAAAGTGTATATCTTACTTTAGCTCAGGGTGTTACAGAAACTTCGAAGGAAGAAATGTTAAGAATAAAAGCAAAGATTAGAGAATCTATTCCGTCATCTAGCAAGGTAAAGATAGACGACAAAATTAGCTTGGGAGAAAGCAAAAAGGCAAGGGATTATGCATTATCAACTGCAGCTTACATTCATTATGCCGCCGACCAAATGCCTGAAGAAACTGTCATCGTAAATGATTTACAAGAAATGATACATATATATGAGAATTATATCTCCATGAATGAGGGGACAGGATACGATAATGAGCAGCTCCAAGGTGAGAAACAAATGGTAAAAGAAAACCTAAATACCTATTTACCTTCTATGGATTTAATTAATCATATTTTCTCTTACATTAAAAGCAAAGGCTTTTACTACCCAAAAGAAGAAGTCATTAATTTATTCCTATCTCTAAAAACCAAACCCTTTGTGATCCTATCAGGTATCTCTGGAACAGGAAAAACCAAAATGGTTCAATGGTTTGCAGAGAGTTTAGGGGCTACAGAGAAACATGGACAGTTTACATTGATCCCTGTCCGTCCTGACTGGAGTGATGGATCAGATCTATTAGGGTATGTAGATATTAAAGGGGATTTTAAAGAAGGACCTTTAACAAAAGCTATTAGAGCAGCAGAAAAGCATTCAGAGCTGCCTTACTTTGTTCTTTTAAATGAGATGAATTTAGCACGAGTGGAATATTACTTCAGTGATATTCTCAGTGTTATGGAGAGTAGAAGGTGGGCGGATGGAAAGGTTGTTTCTTCCACTTTAATATCGGAGGAAGTTGCAAAAGAAGAGGTCACACTTCCTAATAATCTTTATGTTATTGGAACCGTTAATATGGACGAAACGACCCACCCTTTTAGTAAAAAAGTGTTAGATCGTGCCAATACGATTGAGTTCAATCAGGTTGAGTTGGATAATTTAACTTTTCTCCAGGATCTTGAGGACATAGATCCATTAGAAATAGGTCAGAGTCAGCTTGCCTCAAAATATCTGCACTTAAAGGATCTGTACAAGGTAGATACAGAGATTGTTGAAAAGGCTACAAGTGAGCTGGTAAGGATTAATAAGAGTCTTCAACTTATTAATGCACATATTGGGTACCGGGTTAGGGATGAGATTTGTTTCTATCTTGCCTATAACAAAGATGGTGATCTAATGACCTTTGAGGAAGCATTTGATCATTGCATCCTCCAGAAGATCCTGCCGCGTCTGTCTGGAAGTGATTCCAGAATTGATCAACTGCTAAGGGAGTTATATCTACTATTTACAAATACTGAGTATCAGGGGGATGAGGAATCTCATTTCGATGAACAAAGTGCTATATATCCTAAGAGTGCTAGAAAAGTGATTGAGATGCTTAGGAGGTTACAAGCAGATGGCTTTACATCCTTCTGGATCTCGTAACGAAGTTGAATTGGTTAAGATTGAAACATATGATTTCTCTCTTGTGGTGAAAGGAAAACCGTATCATGAGAGATATGAAGGGTTAAAACAGTATCGTGCAATGGATAGGCACGATGTCATGCAGTTTTCTGTTCATGGGGATTTGGTAAATCAGGTATTAATCTATGATATTGAAACACAGCTGCTGCAGGAATCTACTCAATTAAGGTCTATCTTTTTCGAAAATGGAGTTTATCAGGTTATTGTCATACCTAAAACAAGCAGAGACTTATCCTTTTATCATGAGCATCCTGGTTTAAGGCAATCAATATCTAAAGTGGAAATCCCAAACACTTATATGTTAATGGGAAACTTACAATTCCAGAATGAAGTGGGATTAACGACCTTTGAAATTAGAGACGGCAGTAAAAAGCTGTTAGAAGTAACATTGGAAATCTTTCCGGCAAAGCTTGACTACAAAAATGATTATAAAAAGCTTTTAGAAGAAGTTAATGATGAAATTTATAATCTAGCCTTTCATTTTATCCGGAAAACCTATTTAGGAGCCAGAGTGAAGCTCGACGGCAAGCCATCCAGAAGTGAATTTTACCGGTTAATTAGCAAGCATTTTGATCAATTTCTGCAGGCGATTAACCGTATTGAACGGCAGCCTCATCACCTTCTTCAGAAAACGTATGAAAAGGTTAGGGGAGACCAATTAAATAAGCTGGACACTAGAAGCAGGAGCTACTTGCAAAAAAGACCTCATCTATTTATAAAGGTTTCAAATGGCATCCATATCAATAACAAAACACTTATGCCAACCGAAGGTCTTCGTGTTAAAAAGGAGCTTACCTTTGATACATTAGAAAATCGATATGTGAAATGGATGATGCAACGGGTAAAACATAAGCTTTATGATTTGTTGGATACTTTGATTAATAGAAGCTCGAGGTGGGAAACAGAACCGGATGCTGATCTATTAGACAAATTGAATGAAATGATAGAGAAGTTAGAGGGTAAGCTGAAAAGTCCATTTTGGAAGGGAATAAAAAAGCTGGATCGCTCTATTCTTAGTTTAGTTCTGCAGATGGCACCAGGCTATCGGGATGCTTTCCAAATCTATCTGACCGTGTCCAAAGGATTAATGCTTCAAGGAAAGCTTTATCAAATGTCTGTGAAAGATGTTGCTACACTTTATGAATATTGGACATTCTTGAAGCTGGGCCAGATCCTTGATAAAAAGTATCAGCTTGTGAGCCAGGACATTATCCAGGTAAACCGTGAAGGACTGTTTGTAAATCTTCAGACCAATCGATCTGCCACAAGAAAGTACAAACACCCATATACCAAAGAAGACATTATTCTAACCTACCAAAAGTATGAGAGTAGTTTGCCAACCATTCCTCAAAAACCGGATACCATGCTCAGTATCTCTAAAAAGGGGAAAGGCTTTACCTATAATTATGTATTTGATGCCAAGTATCGGATTGACTATGCCCAGGAAGGAAGCTATTATCAAAACCGATATAAACAACCCGGACCACTTGAGGACGACATTAACACCATGCACCGTTATCGGGATTCTATTGTTGCATATAACAATGGGCCATATGAAAGAACCGCTTTTGGAGCGTATGTGCTTTTTCCATGGTTCAATGAAGAGCTTTATCAGGATCATCATTTCTATAAAAGCATCGATAAAGTCAATATCGGAGGGCTGCCATTTCTCCCTAATGCAACGGATCTTGTCGAGAGATTTGTGGAGAGGCTTATTGAAAAAAGCCCTGAGGAAATCCAGCAGGAAGGGATTTTACCTAGGGGTACACTTGAAGATTGGAACTCTAGTCTTGACGAGAAAGTTCTTGTCGGACTTGTTAGAGATCGTGATGAATATATTAGCTGTAAACAGACGGGCCGCTACGGGATTCTGGTTGGAAAATTAAAAGCTGGATGGCAAGAGACCAAGCATGTAGCTCTTTATGTGAAGAATGGTGTATTAGAACATAATGGGGTCATTTGTTATGGCAGGGTTAAAGATATTAGACCTGTGAAATCAGGAAATGATGAATACATGGATTTCGAAGTGGAGCATTGGATCAATTGCAATCCAATCATTAAACCTGTTGGATATGGCATTGCTGAATATATGCATACCACATTGAACAATCTGAAGGAGTCCATCGAGCTTCCTGAATTGTTTATGAAATCGAAGGAAGAAAAAACACTATGGAGAATGCTTAGAAGGGTCTCAGACAGAATATCTATTGAACTTGACTCAGCTAATCTTGATGTGGCTACTAAGGTTGAGGAATATAGGATAAAAAATGTTTTGATAAAAATTAATAAAGACAACAGAGAAGTTTATTTGATAGGTGAAGGTGAACAAAAAACTGTACCCTTTGATTCATTACAAAGAAATTTGTCTGCTGTTTTTAAAGATTTGATTGAGATGCTAGATCGTGCACAATGATAATATTTATGCTGCCATTTATATAAAGGTGAGGGTTATAAATGCCTACTTACAACAAACTAGTTCGTGATCGGATTCCAGAAATTATTGAAAGGTCAGGGAAGAAATATACAACAAGAGTTCTTCACCAGACTGAATTTATAAAAGAACTTAAGAAAAAGAGTTTCGAGGAACTGGAAGAGTACACTAATGCGGAAAATGATGGAGAAGCGCTTGTGGAATTAGCTGATTTGCTTGAAATAATCCATGCACTTGCTGAGGCTCATGGAGAATCAATTGAGAAGGTGGATGAATTGAGGAAACAGAAGGCTGAAGGGCGCGGCGGGTTTAAGGAGAAAATATTTTTAATTGAGGTCGAAGATTAAACCCGGACAGCAGCCCGATCGGCAGAATGTAAATGCTCAAAATTTAGCCCAATAACATGGATGAGCAGTTTTAAGGGAAGAGGAATTTGCTGTAAGAGACTGTATTAGAAAGCAAAGTTATTAGCGTCAGGCCTATTCAAATGGGACTGACGCTTTTTTTTTTTTGAATCATAAAGTATGTATCTGAAATTTTTGTTGGTCTATTAAAAATTTTCTTTCAATTCAAAAATTTATATGCTATTATACTCTTAATTACAGTAATACTTAAATTAATTTACACTAATACAATAATTTTACAGTTTTGCTTCAAAGGAGTTCATTATGGATGAAATTTACAAGAAAATTAAAGATTTAAGACTTCAGAATGGCTATACCTTAAAAGAATTAAGTGAACGTACTGATTTATCAATAAGCTTTCTTTCTCAAGTCGAGAGAGGAACAACTTCCCTGGCTATTACTTCATTGAAAAAAATAGCGGATGCACTGAATGTTAAAATTTCTGAGTTTTTCGAAGACGAGAAACCGAATCAGAATTTTATGGTGAAGTCCAGCGAGCATAAGCCATTTAATATCAAGGGGTCGGAATTTACTTATGTGCGAGTGAATGGTGATTTTCCAGGCAGAAGCCTGGAGCCGCTTTTGGTTACATTAGCACCCAACCAAAAACAGACACAGCAATTTGGCCACGCAGGCGAGGAATATTATTACGTCTTAAAGGGCCTTGTTATTTTTCAAGTAGATGGAAAGGAGTACGTTATCCGAGAAGGTGATTCCATTCATTTCCCATCTACCTACCCGCATACAGTTGAAAATCCGATAAGCGAAGAATCAAAATTACTTTGTGTTTTAACGCCAGTTATATTTTAATTGGCCTTTATAAATAAATCTATAAATACAGAAAGGTGGAGTATCATGCGTGTAGCTACTGATATTGGCGGAACTTTTACTGACCTGGTTTATGTCAATGAAGAAGGTGAGATTGGGGTTGCCAAAAGCCATACCACACCTCCTAATTTTGAAAAAGGGGTTATCGATGTTATTGAGAAAAGCGGGATAGATCAAACAGCTATCCAGACCTTTATTCATGGCACCACTGTTATTATTAATGCCCTTACTGAACGAAAAGGTGTAAAGACAGGTCTAATTACAACTAAAGGCTTCAGGGATGTACTAGAAATTGCGCGTGGAAATCGTCCGGATTTATTTAATGTCAGGTATCAAAAGCCGGTTCCATTTGTTGAGCGGTACTTACGCCAGGAAGTAGAAGAGCGCTTAAACTATAAGGGAGAAGTGCTGTCTTCGTTAAATAAGGAACAATTAAAAGAGATTATTCACTATTTCAAGGAACAAGAAGTAGAAGCGATAGCTGTTGCCTATTTGCATTCCTATGTAAATCCAGTTCATGAAATTGAGACCGTGAATATGGTAAAAGAGCTGTGGCCAGAAGTCGCTGTCACGGCATCACATGAGGTAACAAAAGAATGGCGGGAATATGAGCGAACTAGTACGACGGTTCTTAATTCCTATGTAAAGCCAATCGCTGCATCCTATGTGAACCGATTACATAATAAATTAATAGAAAACGAGACTGACAGCCAAAATTACATTATGCAGTCAAATGGCGGTACAACTACCTTCAATAGTGCAAAGCAAACGCCTATTAATATGGTAGAGTCCGGACCTGTTGCGGGGATTTATGGTGCAGCTGTACTTGGTGAAATCCTGGATGAAAAGAATATTATTGCCTTTGATATCGGCGGGACTACAGCAAAGTGCTCACTGATTAATCAGGGAGAGGTCAAGGTTTCTACTGATTATTTTATCGAGAAAAATGAACGCAGCGCTGGCTATCCAATAAAAGTGCCGGTTGTTGATATCGTTGAGATTGGAAATGGCGGCGGTTCTATTGCATGGATAGATGGAGCGGGTTCTTTAAAGGTTGGTCCTCAATCTGCAGGTGCTTTGCCTGGACCGGTTGCCTATGGTCAAGGTGGTACGGAGCCAACAACCACTGACGCTAACCTGATTACGGGAAGACTTTCACCAGAAAACTTCGATTATGAAGTAGATTTGGATAAAGTGAAGGCTGCCATTCAAGAGAAGGTTGCCGATCATTTTGGCATGTCTGTTGAGGATGCTGCATTAGGCATTATTCGAATTGCAAACTCCAATATGCTGAATGCCTTAAAGCTTATTTCAGTTCGAAAGGGGCATAATCCCCGTGAATTCTCGCTGGTGGCTTTTGGCGGTGGAGGATCGATGCATGCACCTGCATTGGCTAAAGAGCTTGGTGTTAAGAAGGTTATTGTTCCAGTTGCTTCCTCCGTATTTTCAGCATGGGGGATGCTCATGACTGACTTAAGGCATGATTATATCCAGACATACATTAGAAGATTAAATCAATTAGATCCTATTGAACTAAATAAAGAGTGGAATTCAATCGAAACTCAAGCACTAAAGCAATATCAAGAAGAGGGAGTTTCAGAAGAAGATGTGTTATTTACAAGATTTGCGGATATCCGCTATATAGGTCAAGAACATACTGTAAAGGTTCCTGTTCCGAATGGGGAATGGTCTGAAGAAATCATTTCAGAAGTAGTTGAACGCTTTGGAGATCTGCACGAACAGCATTACACCTTTAAGCTTGAAGGGACTCCGACAGAGATTGTCAACCTGCACCTAACAGCATTCGGGAAGGTATTAAAGCCTGAACTAAAAAGATTAACCTCTACAAGCAGAGATGCGCAAGAGGCTTACAAAGAAACTCGTCCAGTATATTTCGAGCACACCGGATGGGTTGAAACGAAGGTTTACTACCGCAGTTTATTTGGTAAAGGCATGAAAATTTCTGGACCTGCCATTGTAGAGGAACCGTCTGCTTCTACAGTTATCTATCCTGATCAATCCTTAACTGTAGATGAGTATGGGAATTTAATCATTGAAACAGGGGTGGAATAAATGACACAGATTGTTCGGAGTAAAGTAGATCCATTTACACTTGAGATTGTGAAAGACTCACTGGTTGCTATTGGAGATGAGATGTTTATTGCCCTTGCTAAAACCTCAATGAGCCCGATTATTTACGAAGTATTGGATTACGCCAGCGGCCTGACTGATGCAAAGGGGCAGCTTTTGACACAAGGAAATGGTGTAACCGGATTTATCGGGATGCTTTCTGACATGGTTAAACAAACACTCAAAAAGTTTGGGGACGGAAAGTTAAAAGAGGGCGATATCATTATCATTAACGACTCATACGGTGGTGGCGGTTCACACCTTTCGGATGTTGGATTGGTCATGCCAATATTCTTTGATGGAGAAATTGTTGCTTTTTCGGCCAATAAAGCACATTGGACAGAAGTGGGCGGAAAAGATCCAGGTTCCTTCAGTAACGATGCTACAGATATTTTTCAGGAAGGCTTACAATTTCCGAGTGTAAAACTTTTCAATGAAGGTGAAATAAATCAAGCGATAGTCGATATCATAGAAGCCAATGTGCGTTTTCCTGAATTATCTTTAGGAGACATGTGGGCACAGGTTGCAGCACTGAAAACAGGTGAAAAACGAGTCAAGGAATTATGTGAAAAGCATGGAAAAGAATTATTTTTATCTTCAGTGGATTATCTTCTTGATCATGGTGAACAGCTTGCACGTCAGGAACTAAGTAAACTGCCAAAAGGTACTTTTAACGCAGAAGGGTTTATTGATGATGATGGTTTTGGAAATGGCCCTTTCAAGATAAAAGTTAAAGTAACGATAACAGATGATAAATTCGTTGCAGATTTTAGAGGCAGTCATCCTCAGGTTCCAGGACCTGTTAACTGTTCTTATACAGCACTGGTCTCTGCCGTACGAACGATTTTCCTTGCGATTACGAATCCTTCGCAGGATGCCAATGATGGAGTTTTCCGCCCATTAGAAGTTATTACGGATAAGGGGTCTGTTCTTTCAGCCGAACGTCCTGCGCCTGTTTCAATCTATTGGGAGAGTATGCTAGCAGGAGCAGATCTGATATGGAAAGCTCTTGCTCCGGTTGTTCCTCATAGGCTTAATGCGGGACATTTATTATCTGTTTGTTCAGTTGTCTTATCAGGGCAGCATCAGGATACAAATGAACCTTTCTTAATTGTTGAACCATCTGTTGGAGGCTGGGGTGCTTCTGAAGGTCAGGATGGCGCCAGAGGACAATTCTGTATTGGTGATGGAGAAACCTATAATGTCCCGGTGGAAGTTGCAGAAACCAGGTATGGTGTAATGGTTGACGAGTACAGCCTTCATACAGATGGTGCGGGAGCAGGGGAATATATAGGCGGTTCTGGTGTCATTCGTTCCTATAAAGCATTAAGTGATAACCAAATGGTGTCCGTAACATTTGGACGGAATAAGTTTGTTCCTTGGGGAATGAAGGATGGCCAAGACGGTTCAGCGAATGAGGTATATATTGAAAAAGCCGACGGGGATGTAGATGGTCCATTTGGAATTTATCCTAGGTATCCGCTGAATAAAGGAGATGTCGTTAAACTGGTAACTGCTACAGGCGGCGGCTATGGAGACCCGTTTAAACGCCCTGCAGATCAAGTAGCCCAGGATGTGAAAAATGGCTATATCACTGCTGCACAGGCAAATGAAAGCTTTGGGGTCATAGTAAATGAGAAAACATATGAAGTTGAAGGTTTAACCGAAGATCGTCAGCGGAGGGGGAAATAAAGTGGAGGTATTAAATATAGAGAAAATCAAGGCCGATCCAAATGCGGCCGTTCCACTTAAAACGGTATTTTCACAAAAAGCTCTGGCTGGAGACATGAAAGTGGGTACAGTTGTTATTCCACCGGGGAAGCGAGTTCCGCTGACTGGAGTTTCTAATCATAGTGAGAACGAATATTCCATTATCGTTAAAGGTTCTATAGTAACAGAAACCAATGGAAAAACGTATCGGGTTTCAAGTGGGGAAGCAACTTATATTCCTGCCGGGCAAGAGCATATTGCCTATAATGACAGTGAAGAGGATTGTGAAATTGTTTGGGTGTTGGTTGGTTAGCATCATTCACCATAAAGACCTTGCTAGGGCAAGGTCTTTATTATAAAAGAATTTTACAGAATATTCCGATATAAATTTGAAGGAGTTGAATAGAAATGGAAGATGTGTCTCTAAGGAAAAGCAGTGGAAAAGATGAAGCTCTTGCTTCCGTTCCAATGAATGAGAGGCAGCACTGGATTTCACCCGCTGTTATATTTGGGGGACTGGAATTTACAATTCCGGTTTTAATGGTTGGTGCCACTTTAACAGCCAGTTTTGGACTCGGAAAGCTATTTTGGATCTTGGCAGCAGCTCTCTTTGTTTTCCAATGGATCGGTAATGCCCTCGCAGGCTATATAGGGGCTAAAACTGGCCGGTCCTCTTCCGTAATTGCAAGAACCAGCTTTGGTTCAACCCAGGCACGGTTTATCGTAGGATTGACTATCTTTATTGTTTCAATGGGCTGGTGGGCTTTGCAGACGGCAGTTGCCGGAAATGCCATTTCAGCTATGTTTGGAATTGACTATAAGACGCAGTGGTTCCTTTGGGCACTCGTAACAATCATAGCTGGTCTGCTATTTGCACTTCCGTCCATTATAGGCTACTCATCTATGAAATGGACTGATTACTTAGCTGTCCCAGCTGGCCTTCTATTAATTGCGGGCGGTATCTTCTATGCTTTAGAAAATATCGGCTGGGAAAAGATCTCATCCTGGAACCCTGAACCGCAAATGACTTTTCTTGCTGCCGTTAGTTTAGTCATCGGTATTAACGTTTCTCAATGGGTTATTGCCTCGGATTATACGCGCTATGCAAAACCGAAAGTAAAAGACAACGTACTCATTCCATTAGGCATCATTGCAGTAGGTTTCCCGCTATTCTATGTTGGAGCCATTATGTCTATAGGAGTAGGCGATGCTGATATTGTAAATGTCATGATGAATTTAGGTTTCCCGATCTGGGGCTTTCTCATTTTATGGTTAGCAACCTGGACGAGTCAATTAGTAAATAATTATAGTATGGGATTAGCTTTAGCTAACATGCTAAATGTAAATTCTAATAAAGGAAGAGCACTTCTTACATTAGCTGGTACTATTGTTTCTATAGGAATTGCCTTGGCCGGGATCCTTGATTATTTTATGGACTTCTTATATATGACTGCTTTAATCTATCCAGCCATTGCTGGTGTCATGATTGCTGACTTCTTCTTTATAAGAAAACAGCAGTGGGTCGACAACAAAGGATGGAACTGGATGGCAACCATCGCATTAGCAGTAGGAACTCTGGTTGGATACTTCACACAATACGTGTATTCATTTGGATTGCCTGCCGTTCAATCCATTGTTGCTGCAGGAATTGTGTATATGATTGCTATGAAAGTTAAAGCAAGAATTGCACCTGATCACTTTACAGAGGTTAATAATCAATCAGAATTTATTACTTCAGATAATTTAAAAGCTCAATAAATGAGAAGCTTGAATAATGTTTTTTGAGAAACAATAATACATGAAGCGTCGGACCTAAGTGGGTCTGACGCTTTTTTATGAGTTGTTTTAGGATCAAAAGGATGTGGAAAAGTTATAAAAATCCAAAAAGGAAGTGTGATACTAGTGTCTAGAAAGAGAACACTTTCAGATGAAACTAAGATAAGTGGAACTGATAAAACATTAATCGATTTCTGGAACTGGGGATTTTCTGATTTGCTAAGCAACTCTTTAAGAGGAATATTTGCAGAGTTTTTGGTAGGAAGTGCTCTAGACTGCTTAAATCAGTCAAGAATTGAGTGGGATGCTTTTGATTTAATTTATCGAGGGAAAAAGATTGAAGTAAAATCTGCAGCATATGTCCAGTCCTGGCATACTGACACATTTTCAAAAATCAGTTTTAACATTGGGGCAAAAAGAGAATATAGCTATACAAACAGGAAGTATAGTACAGAAATTAGAAGACACGCTGACATATATATCTTTTGTTTATTGAAGGAAAAAGATATTGATACCATTGATCCATTAAATGTGAGTCATTGGGAGTTTTATATTGTCCCGACTAAAATCTTGGATGAGCGTTTTCCGACTCAAAAAACAATTAGTCTATCTTCTTTAAATAAAATAGCAAAACCGGTTAGATATGACGAAATAAAGCCAAAGATAGATGAGATTATACAAATAATCATGGATTAAGTCAGCAATAAAAATAATTGCCTGTTCCAAGCTTATAATGCTTTTCCTTAATGGGGGCAGCCACTTAATGTTCAATAAATTAAAGAGTACAAGATTGAAAAATATGAAAGAACCGACCAATACGATCGGTTCTTTCTTTTACCCCTGGTAACTAGTAAACCAGGCAGGCCTTTGATTCGTTGATTTACTCCCATTATAAGCAAAGGTGAAGGTTATTTTTTGTTTTCTCAGCTCTTCTATCAAGTCAGTTAACTCTTGATCACCGATTAGCCAAAGTGCTCCGCCTTTTTCTCTTTTATCAATCACTTCGTATCCTAGATTTTCTAGGTATTGTTTAAGACCTGTTGTGGGTGTTGCTGTTTTATCAATTACAGCTGTGTTTGATTCCCTAGGTGTATTATCTAATTCCCTTTGGGTTGGGCAGTTAATATTGGGTTCGTCTGATAAGATGAACTTTCCTTATTTTGTAGCATGTATAAAGAGTGGGGATTGTTTGATTTCTTTCTAAAAGGGAGTTATGAAGTGAATGGAGAGAAAGATTTCAGGATAGCGATTGTATCGCACCTAAGGGGAAGTTTTTTGGTCCGTTTGAGGATGCTTTAGTGATGGTTCATTAATAATCATAAAAAACAGCAAGACAATTTAGGCATGCTGTTTTTATTTTGTTTCCAATTCGGTATATAGAAGGCTGTCTCTTTTTTTCTACTGTATTTTTGAAGGCAAGCATTATATAAAAATTTAGGAGCAATTTTTTTGAAAGAAACTAATTTTATACTGAGAAAAAGTGCTCGTTGCTTATTTTAGTTCATATTTACAGGTTAGAACAGTAAGAAACCATGAGAATCAAAGAAATACAACCATTTACCCGTATTATTTGCTCAATTATCAAATAACCTAACTAAATTTTTGACTACCTATTTCTGGTATACTATAAATATACTAATTTAGAATTTTATTGGAAATATAAATTTTTAAAATTTGGGGGAAGATATTATGCCATATCTACAATGTTCTTGCGGTTCAATGCTAAAAGGTTATCAGTTGAGTCGAAAGGTATTATCTGCAGGTGAATATAGGCTTTGTGAGTATAAAGTGGGAGCTGCTTTGGAAGCGGGTTCATGGAGGGGTATTGATGAAGCAAACGAATGGATGAAGAATAAAAACGATGCTGTCTATTGTCCTAAATGTCATAATGAGATACCAATCGATCCCGCAGAAGTTGAAGTTTTATTGGATAAAAGAATTCCAGGGCTAAGCTCAAGTGAGTTTGATTCCATTGAAGTTATCGAAAAATTGAAACAGGTGAGCCAAAAGGAGCGTGCTGAAATATTCGTTCATAGCATTCCAGAGAGTGATCCTGTATTTGGAGAGATTCATGATGAATTGCCAGAAAGTTTAAGGCGTGCCCTTAAACAGATGAATATAGAATCACTTTTTACCCATCAGGCTGATACATATAATGCAGTTAGAAAAAAGAAGGATGTTGTGCTTGTTACACAGACTGCTTCAGGAAAAACACTGTCATTTAATTTACCTATTTTACATGGGCTATTAGAGAATGAAAATGCAAGAGCATTATATATTTTCCCAACAAAAGCTTTAGCTGATGATCAGGTTGAACAGCTTTATCGTTGGACAGGAGAAAAGGTTGAAGATAATTCCTGCGAGCAGGATGAGTGGTTTGAAAGAACTATCCGATTTGGTTCTACAAATCTTCCTTATGGGCGTCTTGATGGGGATACACAGCCAGGATCAAGAAAAAGGTTGTTGAAGGATGGCAGAATTCTGTTTACCAACCCAGATATGATTCATCATTCTATTTTAAGGCAGGTTCAAGGAAACCATCAAACTTCCAATCACGTCTATAACCTTCTGAAAAATTTGAAGTATATTGTCATAGATGAAATGCATCTATACAGAGGGGCTTTTGGTAGTCATGTTTCATTGGTCATTCGCAGGTTAAGAAAAGTTTGTGAGGAACTGGGTAATCACGATATCCAATTTATCTTATGTTCAGCCACGATTGAGAATCCGAAATTATTAGCTGAAGAATTGACTGGAAAAAGCGAATTTACGTTAGTCGACAACGATGGGTCATCAAAGAGGAAACGTCATATCGTATTTTGGAATCCAGGAGTAACCCTGGATACAGGAGTGCGTAAAGCACCTGTATCGGATGCTATTTCAATTGCTGAAAATGTTCTTGTGCATGAAGAAAAAATCATTCGGACAATCATGTTCCAGGGATCCAGATTGCAAGGGAAAGTTACAGCGCGATCTATGAAAGATGTGTTAAGAAAAAAGCTAAAACTAAAAAAGGAAAATGTAGCAGGGGTCCAGTTGTCTGCTTTTTATAATGGCATGCTAGGTGTTGATGAGAGAAAGCAGGTAATTAATGCAATTAAGAAAAGTGATGTCCATTTAGTAATAGCCACTAATGCTCTAGAAGTTGGAATTGATATAGGAGACTTAAGTTTTGCGATTTTAAGCGGTTATCCTGGGAGTAAGGCTGCGTTTTCACAACAAATAGGCCGAGTTGGGAGAAAAGGTGAAGGGGTGGCAGTCATGATTTTTGAAGATGAGCCGCTTCAGCAGTATTACATGCAAAATCCAAATACCTTCTTGGAAAAGCCGCCAGAAGTGGTAAGAATTGATCCCAGAAACTCAGAACTATTAAAACTGCATCTTGCTTATTTACAGGAAGAACTTGGGAGACCACTGTCGATAGAGGATTTGAAAATTTTCTTGGTAAATGATGAAGTTGCTAAACAATTACTTGAAAATATAGAACCACCTAAAGAGGAAGAATTGCCAAGATGCAGTTTAAGATCAGGATCTTTGCAGAGCTACAAGGTCGTGGTCACAAAATCGCGCGATGTATTACTAGAAAGCATTGATGAGTGGACTGCATTCAGGGATTTTCATGAGGGTGCCATCTACTGGAATGCTAATGAAAAGGGTTATCGGGTTGATAGCATTAATCGCAAGAAATTAGAAATTCTTGTGACACCGATACGGGGAGAGATAGAATATTATACACAATCTATCTTTAAGGACTTTATCAATGTTTCAGAGGAAATATCTGTTCAGGAAAGCCATAAGGTTATAAAATCTACTGGCATATTAAATATAAAAAGGTCAATATTTGGATTTAATAAATCATATTTTGGTTCCCGGGTTCCTGATGTCGAGAATCTCAATCCCCCATTGGTAGCTGATTTTGATGCAGAGGGCATGTGGATAGTGTTATCTGACGAGTTAATAAAAGAAGTAAAAGACGTTTTAGGACCGGATTACACTGAGGAAAAACTGGATGGGTCTATACGCGCTGCTGAGCATGTTTTACTGTCCGTTATTCCGGATACCATCATTTGTGATGCAAACGATATCTCCGGTTTTTCAGGGTTATCTGTTTCTGGGTTTGCTAATAAGCCTGTTATTGGTTTTTATGGTAATCAATCAGGAGGAATGGGTACAACCAAAGCAATAGGTGAACATATAAAAAGGATTTCGAAAAGTGCAATTCACCTCTTGAACAATTGCTCGTGCTCTGGCGGATGCCCTTCATGTATTCAATACCCGGGCAAAGACAATGGCCATCTTTCAAAGATAGGGGCAAAGGCTATCCTTCTGCTGCTTAGCCATTCTATCAAGAATATTATAAAGGGGGCTGAACTTAATTGCCTTTAGTATGTATAAATTGCCATACAGCAAAACAAAAGCAGTTATATTTTTATCAGATTAGTAGAAAGTACAAAGGAATCCCTTATAGAAGGCTGATTAAGCAGCCTTCTAATGGTCTTCATGTTGAATCGTGGATTAAAGATAATGATAATTTGGATAATACTCCAGACGGGGTATACTGTGACAACTGCCATAAGAGTTTAAATGAACAATATTTAACATTTGATGAATTAGCTTTGCTTGCAGATAACAGAATGGAGACCTGGTCATTTAAAGATCAATCACTTGACGAGGTGGTAGGTAATCTAACCTCCCTGGGCGACAAAATAGGTTCTTCTGTTGAAAGATACCATATTAATTCGAAGTCAGCTCAGTACGGGGAACTTGAGAAAGACTTGCCTTCTCCCTTAGCAAACAACTTAAAAAAAATAGGAATTGAAAAACTATACTCTCATCAGGCTGAAGCGATTAATCGTATACGAAATGGTGAAAATGTAGTCATTACAACAGGTACTGCATCCGGAAAGTCTATGGTGTACACAATACCAGCACTAGAAACATTCCTAAATGATGAGAATGCAACTGTACTTTATTTGTCACCGCTTAAAGCGCTTACTCGTGATCAGCTTATGACTTTAGATAGATTTAATGATAACGAAACTGAAAGTCAAGATTCTTTTGGATATAGAACTATTTCACTGGGAGGGAAAAAAGTAAGTGCTGGTGTACTCGAAGGAGGAAAGTCTGATTCTGTAAAGGAATTAACTTATGATCATGCAAGATATTGGTTGACTAATGCACACTTCCTGCACTTTATTCTTCAAGGAGCTGTACATTTTAAACACAAAAGCAGATATATTCGTTTTTTTAAAAATCTTAAATATGTTGTAATAGATGAACTGCATGCTTATAACGGAATTCTTGGTTCAAAGGTGGCAATGCTCTTGCGGCGCCTCAGGAACTTATGTAAAGCTCTTGGAAATATTGACCTTCAATTTATCGCATGTTCTGCTTCTATAGGGAATCCCAAGGAGCTTGCAGAGGAAATTACTGGATTAAAGGGTAGAAATGGCTTTTCCTTAATTGACCATGATGGGAGCCCTGCTTATGAAAAGGAAATATTATTATGGAATCCGGGATTACTTGGCCAAAAATCAGAGCAAAGGACTAGAAGAGCGCCTATTTCAGAGGCTATTGAAATCTTAAAATCAATCGCAGCATCTTACCGCATGCTTCCCAAGTCCATATTCTTTTATGGCAATAGAAAGGCGGCAACGAATGCCAGCTTTGAATTAAATAATGCAATAAGATCAAGAGTGGGTGAGGTACTGCAGGATAAAGAAGTGCCACTGGAACTGTTCTCTCCTTTCCATGCTCAATTGAATTGGTACAAAAAACAAGAAATTATGGATAAAATAAAAAAGGGAGAATTGGTTGGGCTGGTGTCAACTTCTGCCTTAGAGATGGGCATTGACATTGGAGATTTAAGTTTATGCATTATGATAGGATACGCCGGGAGCAAAGCTAGCTTCTTGCAACAAGCTGGTCGTGTAGGCAGAAAGGGTCCTGGCTTAATAATACAAATTTTTCAAGAGGACCCTTTAGAACAATATTATGCAGCCAACCCTGTAGAATTTATGGAGCGAGAACCTGAACATGTCACGATTGATGTTTCAAATCCTCTTATTGTTTCTGAACATATGCAGTATGCCGCATTTGAAGTTAACGGGAAATTGACTTCCCCACATAACTACTTTAAAGTTTCTGCTGCTAAAAAAGCAGATGGCTTTGCTGAAAAGATGAAAGAAGTAAAAAAAGGTTTGTGGGAATTAACAGATAAAAATGTTATATATAATAACCTATTAAAAGGTGGTAGGGTCTACACTGTGATAAATCAAACCACAAAAGAAGCACTGTTTGAGGGAGTGGATGATAGGTCATTACTAAGGGATTATCATTACGGTTCGGTGTTTCTTTATAACCAAAAAACCTATAAGGTGACGCGAATCTTATCCAATAAAAATGAAGTATGGACTGTCCCTTTTAAGGCTGATTATACTACAAGGGGGCAAGTTAATGATTCGATAAACGTCTCAGGAGAAGTCTGCACTCAGCCTGTTCATGATTTAATGGAAATAGGGAAAGGAAAACTCGTGATTACAAGGAGATTATGGGGCTACAAAAAAGTAAACCTATTTGGTGGAGGTACATCAGATCTAATCGAAGACACTAATATGTATCCCGTAAAATACACAACAGATGGGTTGTGGATTCAATTCACATCTGAAAAAATAAATGAGTCAGCATTGCATGTATTGGAGCATGGTATTGCTTCAGCAATACCTACAATCGTCAAGTGTTCCCATAGTGATTTTTCTTTAATTTCTTCATGTAATTTAAAGGAATTTGACTATCGGCCCACCATTGTTTTTTATGAAGCTGATGGTGGAGGTGCAGGCATTATGGAAGCTATAGAATCCAGGTTAGTTCATATATTAAATAAAGCATTAGCTATCCTAAAAGCATGTGAATGTAAAGAAGGATGTCCTAACTGTACCCATTTATCTATTTGTGAACGAAATAATGAAAATCTTGATAAGGTGGGCGGGGTTAAATTGTTGGAAATCTTAATATCTGAGATTGTATTCACAAAGAGGGATTAATGACACAGATAAAACTAACTTAACAACCCAAGATTAAGTGATTTCCAGCTATTAAAATTTTGACATTTTTGACAAAGAAGTCACTTTGAAAAAGACTTAGAACCATGTATTGTAAATTTTAGAGAAATAGGTACGGTTCTTTTGCTATCTTTAGAAGTAAGAGAACCGTTTTATTATTCAGGACATATATACATGTCCTATTGTGGATGGATGCTCAGTTCACTATTTAAAACGGAATCATATTAAATAATCAGACTCTTCCAATTTTAAATTAATTGAAGTTCCCTTTATAATAGAAACAAATTCAAATATTCATAACCAGAGTTCAAAATTTGCTATAAGGTAGTAATTGCCAAGATGGTAAACAAAAATGAATAGTGATTTTGTTTAATAAGCTGTGCACAACCAAAGGGGGGATACTTTGATTACATTAAAAGAATTTGCAGATGTATTAGAATTAGATAATGTTTATTTGATAGGCGGCACCCAAAATATAAATAAAGAAATCACCTACATAACAAGCATGGAGCTAACTGAAAAAACATCCCGCATGAAAGAAAAAGGCTTTGTTATGACCACATTTCACGCTTTTAAAGATGTGAATCAAATCATTAGCCATCTAGAATGGATGCAGGAAATCGGAATAAGTGCAATTGGTTTTCATACAGCAGCATTGAAAACAATTCCGAGGGAAGTTATTGACTACTCCAATACCCATTCTTTCCCGCTTTTTGAAATCCCCCAAGAGGTCCCATACTATATCATCCACGAGAAATATAATCAGCTGGTAAATAAGAAGGAAAATGAACAGGCTTTGAAAATACATAAATTAAATGAAAAACTGATGGAAATTGTTCTCCTGGAAAAGGATTTGAATTCAATTGTAAAAGTAATAGGAGAATATATAAACAATGTTGTGTGCGTGTTAGATCCGTATTTTAATTTGATTGCGTATTGGAAAACGAAAGAGCAAACCAGAGATGAGATAAAGCACCTGATGAATTTAATCATAAACCAGCATAAAGAGAACGTGTTAAAAGTGCGCTTCACCAATCGTGAAACGAATATAGCGGTGAAAATGGATTCTATTTCTGATCAGAATTTCAAGGTAGCGCCGCTGTTTTCTAAGATGAACTTTCTTGGCTATCTGATCATTTGTCAAAATGGAACGGGGGATAATTTTTCAGACGAAGTAATTAAGAACGGAATACGTGCCTTAAGTTTAGCAGCCTATAATAAAAATACTTTGCTTCACTATCAAAAGAGCAAAGATATCGAAATGCTGGAAGGTATTTTCCAAGGTGAGGCCGATGATAAAAATCTAGCTGACTTTTATATGGACCTTAAGAAAGTAAGATGCATTTTCCAGGTGCAGTCCTCCACTCCGGAAACACTTCAGTCAAAACTTCAAATGTTCTCTGAGCTTTTAATAGAAAATGAAGCAAATTCCCGATTATGGATTTATAACAGAAAAATTGTCGGGGTGATCGATTCGATATTAGATAGAGAGAGGGTAGCGGCCATTCTGACAGACTACCCTGGAATCCGTATTGGTGTAAGTGCGATAGAGGAGGTTAACACTTGCAGTAAAATTAAAGCTATGTATGACCAATCATCAATGGGACTGCTGCATGGTCACATTCATGATGCACAATTGGTGTTTTGGGATGAGATGGGGATTGAAAAAATCGCCTACAATTTACAATCCCATCATTTGTTTCAAAACTTTGATGAAGAATTACTGGGTCCATTGATTGCCTATGATCAGGAAAAGAATGCTTCATTAACAGAGACACTTTATACATACTTAAAACACTTTTTCAATCTCCAAAAATCGAGCAGTGAATTATTTGTGCATCCAAACACGGTAAAATACCGCCTGCAGAAAATAACCGAATTAATGCAGGTGGATATTCAAAATCCATCCCATTATTCAATGCTCATGATGGCCTTTTCCATATACAGATTTAAACAAAAAGCAGATCGATTTCAATAGAATTGTTTAAAAGGGACAAATTACTGTCTCTTTTTTGTTTGTAGTATACAATGATAAATAATCCTTCTATTGTTATGATTTTGAATAATCACACAATAGGAGGGCTTCGAAATGCCAGCAGACACAAAATGGATCTTAAAAGGTGGCAGCATTATTGACGGACTAAATGATGAGGTGGTTGAGAATTCGTACATCAAGGTTGAAGACGGAAGAATAACTGAGGTCAAAGAAGGGGAGCCAGGTGATACAGAAGGGTTTGAAGTCATTGATTGCACCGGAAAATATATCCTTCCCGGTCTGATTGACTGCCATGTGCATCTCGTTTGGAATGGCAGTGCAGACCCGCAATCCCTCATAAAGAATGAAGAGAATGACAGAATCGCTTTGGAAGCCTACAAGCATGCTTTGGATACACTGAAATTAGGCGTCACTACGGTCAGGGATTTGGGTGCACCTGATCGAACCGTATTGCATGTAAGAAATGTCATTGATTCCGGCTTGCTTTCAGGGCCTACCATTATTGCTGCGGGTGCACCTATTTGTATGACAGGCGGACATGTCTATTATTTAGGCTATGAATCGGACGGGCCGGATGAAGTCCGCAAGAATACTAGAAGGGTTCTTAAAGAAGGGGCAGACCTGGTGAAGGTGATGGCAACTGGCGGTATTTATACAAAAGGGGAAGAGCCCGGTTCAGTTCAATTAACAATAGAGGAACTGAGTGCAGCAAAAGAAGAGGCACTAAAGAAAAATAAGAAGGTCTCTGCACATGCAGATGGAATTGAAGGAATCATGAATTGTTTAGAGGTCGGGATTGACACAATCGAGCATGGAATTTACGCAGATCGCCAGGCTCTTGAAATCATGAAAAATCAGGGAACCTTTTTGGTGCCGACAATGGCCGTTATGAGACAGCTTATAAGCAGCCCGGACATTCCTGCATACGCTCTTGAAAAAGCGAAGCAAGTTGTGGGACCGCATTTCTCCATGCTGCAGGAAGCTGTTCAAATCGGAGTGAAGATTGCAACAGGAACTGATTGTGGCTCTCCATTAACCCCGCCCCGCTATTATTATGATGAATTAGCGATAATGCATGAAGCGGGAATGTCGGAAATGGAAGTCATTAAAGCATCAACGAGTGTTGCAGCTGAATGTCTCGGAATTGAAGATCAGCGCGGCAGTATTTCTCCAGGAAAGTTCGCGGATTTGCTGATTGCAGACAGCAATCCACTAAATGATTTAAATAGTTTGCGGGGAGACAAGCTTGTGATGAAAAATGGTGTTTTGGTCAGCTAAAGTAAACTATAGGGTCATGATTTCTGTAAGCTGAAAAGGGGCTCTGCGAATTGTGGAGTCTCCCTTGTATACATGCCTCCTAAAAGAATATTCATTAGGAAACATGGATCACTGTTCCAGGATTAAATCTGCATTAAGCTTCCACACAGCCTTATATAAAAATAGTAAAAGGAGTGAGCTTATTGAACATTTATTTAGTTGCAGTTGTGATTTATCTGGTTTTCATGGCGTTGATTGGTGTCTATTTCGGAAAAAAGTCGGTGAAAAATAGTGACGACTTTATGGTTGCAGGACGAAGCCTGCCTCTATTCGTCGTAATGGGAACCCTTCTGGCAACGTTTGTAGGTTCTGGAACTGTAGTCGGCGGAGCGAGCTTTATTTACCAATACGGACCGTTTGCCGCTATTTTTAATCTTTCTGGCGGAATTGTTGGAGCGATCATTTTGTATTTTATAGCTTCTAAGATTCGAAAGATTGAGATCTATACAGTGCCAGATCTTTTGGAACGGCGCTTTGGAAAAACAGCTCTTTATATATCATCCGTTATTATCATCTTCGCCTTTGTCGGAATAACAGCCTATCAGTTTACAGGCGGAGCCTATGTGCTGCAATTAACGACTGGGATTCCATTGGAAGTTGGCGCCATCATTATGTGTGCCTTAGTTATCTTCTTAACCGTAAGCGGCGGGCTATTTTCGGTTGCTTATTCAGATGCACTGAGTGCCGTCCTGATTATCATTGGCTTTCTATTCGGGGTTCCCTTTGCATTGAATGCTGTCGGAGGCTTTGAAGGATTAGCTCTATCTTTGCCGGAGGTAAATAAAACCTGGAATGGCGGCCTATCATTCCCTCAGCTTCTCGGTTTCTTCCTGCCATTGTTTTTACTTGTTCTCGGTGATCAAAACATGTATCAGCGATTCTCCGCAGCGAAAGATCCGGACGTAGCCCGGAAATCAACTATTGGATTTTTTGTTGGGAATATTTTTGTCATTAGTTTAACGATCATCTTAGCAACTACCTCCATTGTACTTTTCCCGGAAATCAAGCCCGATACAGCCATTTTATCACTTGCGATAGATGGAGTACCCCTTGTAGTCGGGTTGCTTATTCTCTGTTCAGCCGTTGCCTTTATTATCACAACAGCTACCTCTTATCTTCTATCAGCATCAGGAAATATTGTCAGTGACTTAATCCAGCGCTCCAGTAAAAGCAAGCTGTCAGAAAGCAAACTTTTATGGTACAACCGTGTCATTGTTGTGATATTAGGAGTCCTTGCGTATGTATTAGGACAATTCTTCCCAAGCGTCCTGGCCATCCAAATGTATTCCTATACAATGTATGGCGCGTCTTTAACTCCTGCCATTCTTGCAACCGTATTATGGAGGAATGCGACAAAAGCAGGCGTGATCAGCTCCATGATTGTGGGTGGTTCTGCAACTATGATTTGGGAAATCGGCCTTGACCGGCCTTTAGATTGGAATAGTGTCCTGTTTGCATTGCCATTGTCCGTTTTAACACTCATTATTGTCAGCCTGGCAACTAGAAATAAAAACGTCACAACAGACCTCACTACTGATCATACAAGCTAATTAGACTTTAAAAGGAGTTGGAAAGCGTGGATTCAACGAAACGAATCACTCGATTAAAAGAGTATATGAAAGAACAGGCAATATCTGCCGTATTTGTCTTTAATCCAGACCATCAATTTTATTTAACAAATTTTAAAGCTTTAATCTATTCACGGCCAATCATTTTTCATTTACAGGAAAAAACAGCCATGATTGTTCCAGGTCTAGAAGAAACACATGCACAGGAACATTCACATGTAGATGATGTACTGGTCTATTATGAGCATCCTGGTGCCGGCAGGGATGAGACATCGCATATGGAGCATATACGTGCATTGATTAAACAAAATCCTGACTCATCAAAAATTGGTGTGGATTTAGCCTTTATTCCGGGTGAGGTTCTTGTCTATCTTCAGGAATCAGGCTATCAGGTGGTTGACATCGGGCAATTCATTTATCAAATGCGATTTATCAAGGATGAAGAAGAAATACTCATGCTGGAGCAGGCCGGGCAATTAGTGAATCTGGCAGTAAGCAAGTCATTAGCGCAAATTCAAGCGGGAATAACAGAAATGGAAATAGATGCTGCGGGAAATGCGGCACTGTTTGAAGCAACTGCGGCACAATATCCGGATTCGGTGATTGATATTGTGGTTATGTCGCCTTCCGGATTAAACCGAAGCATTATGCCGCACGTATTCTCCAACACTAGAAAAATTGAAGCCGGAGATGTCATTATTCACAGCAGGCAGGTCGGGCTAAATGGGTATCGTGCTGAATTAGAGAGAACCGTCATTGTCGGGAAGCCAACACCCCAACAGGAAAAGGCATTTCAGGCAGCTATAGAAGCTCAGCAGCGTGCAATTGATTTCATTAAACCAGGTGTGAAATTTTCAGAAGTAGATGGTGTTGCCAGACAAGTGTTTGAAAAGGCAGGACTTGAAAAATATGCGATTCACCGTACCGGACATGGAATAGGTGTATCGGCACATGAGCAGCCCTTTTTGCGTTATGACCATCATGATGTGGTAGAGGAAGGAATGGCATTCTCGATTGAACCGGGGATTTATATACCTGGGGTTGGCGGTTTCAGACACTCTGATACTGTTCTTATCACATCTGATGGATGCCGATTGATTACAGAATATCCGCGTGATATGGAGTCCCTGCTATATTAACTTAAATATCAAACTTGAAAGGGAGAAGTATCACACTTCTTCCTTTTAAAATGATAGGAGGAACAAGTGATGGAGTTTGTGATTTCGAATGTACAGCTATTGTATGGGGAAGAATTGGATTGTAAGAAGGGGTTAGCACTTTGGGTAAAAGATGGTTTGATCAAGGAAATGATCCCTGAATCCAAACTGCCAGCCGGCGTAGAGGTCATCGATGGAAATGGAGGGTTTCTCGCTCCAGGCTTAATAGATTTACATATTCATATGATGTGGGACGGCTCATTAAATCCAGTTCACACCTCCGAAGCAGAAGGCTATGAGCAGATGCTGATAAGAGCTGTTTCCAATTGTCAAACCTATCTCAAGCACGGTATAACAACTGTCAGGGACATTGGCTCCATTGATGATATTGCTCTGCATGTAGCAAAAGGGATCAAGAGGGGGCTTATAAAAGGGCCTGATGTGATTGCCAGCGGAAAAACATTGACCATGACAGGCGGGCATGATCCGTTCTGGGCAAGATTTGTCGATGGGAAGGATGAGGCTTTAAAAGGTGTACGCGAACAAATTTTTAAGGGTGCTGAAGTAATTAAAGTAAGTGCAACTGGCGGGGTCTATGGCAGAATAGAAGGGGAACAGGTCGGCCATGCAGAGCTTAGCCTGGAAGAGCAGGAAGTCATCTGTAAGGAGGCACACCGTTTTGGACTCAAAGTGGCGTCCCATGCGATTGGCCGTGATGGAATACTTAATTCAATTCTTGCTGGTGTGGATACAATTGAGCATGGTCATTTCTTGGATGATGAATTGGCTGCCTTGATGGAAGAACGGAATACCGCCTGGATTCCAACATTGTTTGTCTATAAGCAAATTGCAACACAGGATGGGATTCCTTCTTATGCACGAGATAAAGCAGAGGAAATCGTCAGCATTCATCGGAATGCATTTGAAACCTATTTTAACAGGAATATTTTAATTGGGGCCGGTTCAGATGCGGGTTCACCATGCACCTCTCATCGGGCGCTGCTGGATGAATTGTATACCATGAATGCGATTGTTTCTGATGCGAAAAAGGTGCTAAAAACAGCAACAGTTAATGCAGGGAAAATTTTAGGACGTGACGTTGGGCAAATTAAAGAGGGGTACAGGGCAAATCTGATTTTGCTTAAGGAAAATCCGGTGGAGTGCCTGAGTAATTTAGAAAGTATAAAGATGGTTGTATGCAGGGGAGAAGCTCTTATGAAGCATACAAATGAAAACCTGGAAATGATTGCGGAATGAGTAGTTTCTGAAGGAAGAGTTATAGTGGTGCAAATTTTATCTAGTAAAATATATTTTTAATATAAACACTTTACAGATAGAATTAACTGTGTTAAATTCTACTTATCAAAGGATTCTGAAATTTCAAAAAGATGGTGTGAGTGAATGAGTTGGACTGCTGGCCCATTTAAACAGGAACTGATCAAGGATTATAACAATATCAACCTTCTTTTGTTTAACATTGGTGTCAAAAGTCAAAGAGTCGAGTTTTTGGGGGATAAGATATTAATTTTCGCCAATCATAAGAGAATTCCATCTCTTAAACATTTGGACGAGATTAATCGCTTTGTAACCCGAATGACTGACATTGCCATCATAGATAGTTATAAGGAACATTTAAGGAATGTCCTGGAAGAAAAATATGGGATGAAGGTACTTTCTATTTTAAAGGACTATGATCCCGTTACTGAACTCTCAGGAACGATCATTACCCTGGATCAGGATACAAGTGCCTATATTTCCAGGTAACTAAATAATCGTGACTGGTCCAATGAACTCTTAAGAGTGCATAAAAACCGTCAGTACAAGCTTTCAGACTAGCGTCTGTTTGTTTTGTGCTGACGGTTTTTTTTATAAAAAAATAGAGGAGGCAGCAACATTATGAAAACAATAGAAGATGTATTGATTGCGCTGGATGAACTGACAGGAGGAAGAGTGATTAAATCTCTAAATGACATTACGAGAGGTGAGCATCCCTTTGTCATCATGAAGTCTTCCAACATTCCCGGGAAAGAGATCATTGAAACGCCTGGTCTTGTTTATGGCGATATGAATAAAGAAGTAAAAAAAGTAGCAGTTGCCATGACAATGACAGAAGGAAGTATCGAACTTGCCGGCGCTACTGGTGTCGATGCCATTGTTGCTCATCATCCGATAGCCGAAGCGGCAAATTCGGGCGGAGTTATCTTGAAAAATTATCTGGATTTGTATAATGTAGCTGCATTTGAATTGCATGAAGCCTTCCATGGATTACATCCTGGCATTCCTTTTTTGCACGGCCATCAGGTATACCGTACAGAGGTTTCTTATGGAGGAGTACACGGAAATATTTTATATGCAGGGAAGGTACTCCCTGAGGTGAAAACGCTGGGGGATATTTTAACACGGCTGGACAATTTCATGGGTCTGAGAGATGAAGAGGAATTGTTACATACTGAAAAGGAAATACGCAATAGTTCATCTCTGTCAGAAACAAGTATAGTGACACGCGGGAGAATTGTTCATGGAGAAGAGACAAGCCCCGTGAACAATATTGTGCACATTTTCCCGCATACGGGATTTTCTCCTGAACATTTGCGTCAAGCCATCCAGGAACACCCGGAAGCTGACACAGTTCTCGCTAGCATTAGCCGGGTTTATGATGGACATCCGCTTATTGAAACAGCTAAGGAGTTAGGCCTTAATTTTATTATTGGAAACTGCCATGTGTTAGAAATACTTGAAAATGGTTTACCTTTAGCTTACGCCTTGGACAGACTGCTGCCTGATGTTGAAGTTGTTGTTTTTCGGGAACGCGTGACAAGCATATCCCTAAATGAAATGGGATCTACTCAGTTAAAGAAATATGCAGAAGAAATGGCTGAGGGTTATCTATTGAAAAAAAAGGTTGTCCAAACAGTATAAAAAAAGGAGTGCAGGTAGATGAGCGAGGTTAAATCTTTAGTACAAGAAAATATAGAAATAGAAGAGAATAGTGTCCCGATTCCTTTAACGAGAAAATGGACACGAATTGAAGCAGTCGGTCTCGGTTTAGTCATCCTCTCACTGCTGGTATTGTTAATCACGCCAGGTACATTAGCCGGGTTATTTACTTCCATTGTCGATCAGGTTTTCCCGGTTATCGTAGAGATATTCTTAACCGGCACGGTAGGGGTATCCATAATTGTTAGTGTCATTATAGGCCGGGTACTGGAACGGCTGGGGTTTACGGATGCGTTAATCCGGATATTCATTCCTGTTACAAAGCTGATGAAAGTGAATTCAGCTGTTATCATTCCAAGTATATATAATATTCTTGGTGACATTAATGCTGCCGGAAAAATTGCCGGACCAATCTTAATCCGTTCAGGAGCAACAAAAGCAGAGCAGAAAATAGCGGTAGCCACCATGGTACAATCCCAGCAGTCTTTTGCTACCTTTATGTTAGGCATGGTTGCATTAACGGCTGTAGGCGCCAATGCCTTTGTCGTGGTCGTGCTGGCTGTTTTCATGCCTGTCATTGTTGTCCCGTTCCTGCTTTCTAAAACCATTTACCGGGATACGAAAGCTGTCCAAATTGCAAAGCTGCCTCAATTTACGCCGAAGACTGGCTTTTTGCCCACTTTGTTTAATGGAGCCAGGGAGGGAGCAGAGCTTTTATTCCTTCTCATTATACCGGCTGCCGCCGTCGTGTTTGCTGCTATTGGCGTTCTCGATTATATCGGCATATGGTCAAAATTTGAATCCGGCTTATCAGCCGTTTTGTTAGCTCTAAATATTCATCCGGAGACCGGAATTCTCTCCATATTGGCTAGCCCGGCGCTGGCGATGGCCCAGTTATCGGAAGTAGCGGGTTCTTTGGATCCGCGTTTGGTCATCGGATCATTCGTATTAGCTTCATCCGGCTTGCCTTTGTCTACTGTCTTTGGTCAAATTCCGGTTATATGGGCAGCTAATTCTGATCTAAGTGAAAAGGAAGCAATGGGAGCTGCTGTATTAGGTATCATCATGCGTATTTTGACAGCCTTTTTGATTGTTTATTTCTTAACGCCGATATTAGTTTAATGCTCAGAGCTAAGGTAAAGAAACAATTTTTGCTTGGTATAAGATCTAAATTTTTCCCAGTAAAAAAGAAAGATTGATCAAATATTGATTTGGTGGGATCCTTTCAAATGATTGGGGATCCAGGTGAAGCTCTGTTTTTCTTATAAGATTGTTTTCCTCGTTCCATAAGAAAAGTACGGCCGTTTGATGAATGGGTTCCATAATCCCTTTCATCGGCGCAAGAAGTTCAATTTTAAGATCATCCAGGGGAAAGTCAGGCCGGCAAATAAGCTTACAAGGTGTTGTTTGTAAGGGTTCATAGTGATTTATTGTATGATCAGACAGATAGTGGATCCTCCCGGTAGCTGCAATTCTTTTATCAGGGAGGATCAGTCCAGATTCATGATAGATATCTCTTCCGATGGAGGAAGGGATCTTTTTTTTGTTCCATAAAATGGACATCGAAAAAGTGTTGCCAGGCAAAATCGTCCATGCTCTCTTGGCTATCAGTTCAAATCCGATAAAGGACATGGCTATCCCTCTTTCCTGCTGCTCGATACTGATGTTTATGCTCGAGGAAGAAAAAATATCTGCTATGTATCCATCAATTCATTATGATAGCTGTTACTCACGAACCCTCTTTTTGTTGAGAACTGGCCTGTTAAGAGTTGCCAACTAATCAAAAGCACCAATCCGTTAAAAAACATTAAAAATAGGTTTAACCATGAAGCTAGCTATAATCAGTTAAAGCCAAACGGATATATGATTTTTACTGCGGTTTCAAAAGAAGCCCCCATGTATGGAAAGGGTAAACAATTGGGCAAAGACTATTTTGAGATCATGGAAGGAGTAAAAATGTTTTTCTATGATTCCGACTCAATCAAACCTTATCCCTTAAATGAATAATTACATCGTAAATGTAAAAAATATATTTGTTAAAAATAAATAACTAAGGAGATGATACAAATGGCATTGATACCTTATGATCCATTTAGACAATTAACTAACATTAGGAGAGATTTTGACAGATTATTCAATGATTTCCCTTTTCATTTAGACAATGAAATGAATCAATTGGGGAATATAAGAGTGGATGTTCATGAAACAGATAAAGAGGTAGTAGCAACTTGTGACATTCCAGGCTTACAGAGTAAAGAAGATGTAAACATTGATATTGAAAATAATGTATTGAGAATTAGTGGCTCAATTAACAGAACTAATGAGATTAAAGAAGAGAATTTGCATAGGAGAGAAAGATACACAGGTAGCTTTCAGAGAGCTATTACACTACCAACTCCTGTTTCTGAGGAAGGTATAAAGGCTTCTTATAAGAATGGTGTACTAGAAGTTATCATGCCTAAACAAACTCAAACAAATAAAAAGAAAATTGATGTGGATTTCCATTAAAAATGAACAGTTTGCTACCTGTTATGAAAGAGTTTGGCAGGGATTACTTGCAGGAAATTGCTGAGGAACAACCTGACCTAGTTGATTTGCTAATTTTAAGCTGCCATTTACCTCAGGCAAAGAAAAAAATTATTTTAAATGAGCTGACTAATAATATTAAGAATTCCTACCAGCATTACTTCCTTTGAGGTAATGCTTTTCTTTTGTAAGATACTGATGTTTATGCACGAGGAGGAAAAAATATCTGCTATGTATCCATCAATTCATTATGATAGCTGTTACCCACTAACCCTCTTTTTGTTGAGAACTGGCCTGTTAAGATGTTGTTTGCCAAATAATCAAAAGCACTAATCCCTCAGAAAACAGTCTTCATAAAATATAATTTAGCTTTCTGCAGTATGCAATAAGTATGCGTATGCTGCTTTTTTTCCTACCCACTCGATTATTTGTGCGCCCTCCTTGTTTTGATTGATATGTGCCAGATAAAATTCGGGACTGTTTCCCTTGGATTCAGTGCCGAATTTTTTCTATTCATCGCTAAACCGAAATGCTAGAAAAACCTAGGGCTGTAAAATTAATTCTGAAAATTTATAAAAATATAAATTTATGTATTGAAAAGGTAACAAATTAGTAATATAATTACAAACAATAAAACGTTTACTTCATTTTTGAAACAAATTAAAGTATCTACTTCAAAAAAGGCGGGATAACAATGAGAATCTTGATAGGTGGAATTGCACACGAGACCAACACATTTTCCAATGTGAAAACAACAGTTGAATCGTTTAAGCAATGGGAATGGATACACGGAGATACAATCATACAGAAACATCGAAAAGTAAGAAATTACTTAGGTGGTATGATTGATCGGGCTGAAGAAATTGGGGTGGAAATTATTCCGAGTTTTTCAGCTTTTGCCATGCCCTCAGGGTTAATAACGAAGGAAACCTACGAGAGGCTGATTTATGAATTAACGGATTCTATTAAAGCAGCGGGTGAATTTGAGGCTGTTTGTCTGGCACTTCATGGTGCTGGAGTTGCGGAGGATGCTGATGATCTTGAAGGTGGTATATTATCTGCTGTTAGAGAAATTATCGGATATAAAATCCCTGTTGTTGTCACACTGGATCTTCATGGCAATATAACTGACCAGATGGTTAAAGAAGCTGATGTCCTATTAGGTGTTAATTTCTACCCTCATGTCGATTGTTATGAAAGAGGAAAAGAAGCCATTGATATTACGAAGCAAATTCTTTTAGAAGAAATACATCCAAAGATGAGCCTCAAAAAACTGCCACTTATGATTCCCACTTCCACCACGAATTTACCTCCTGCGAAGCACATTAATGAATTATGCTGGACACGCGAAAAAAACGAAAAAATTATTGATTGTACATTCTTTCATGGATTTCCTTACACCAATATTCCTGAAGTCGGTGTAACGGTTGTAGCTATTACTAATAATGACCAGGAGCTGGCAGATCAAACAGCAGAAGAAATTGCAATAGAAATTTGGAATACTAGAGAGGACTTTTTTCCAGATATCGATACTCCTGAGGAAGGTATAAATAAAGCGTTGAGGATGGAAGGCAAGCCAATCATAATTAACGAAACCTCCGATAATCCTGGGGGCGGTACACCAGGTGATGGAACTCACTTGCTCTCAGCTATGTTAAAAGCAAAGCTTGAAAATGCTTGTTTCGGCTTTATATATGATCCAGAAGTAGTGGATATTGCACATGAAAGTGGAGTGGGGACGGTAATCGAAGTACTGCTCGGCGGAAAAACGGACGATATGCATGGGGAGCCTATACATGTTAAAGCATACGTAAAAACTCTCACTGATGGGCAGTTTATCCAATCTTCGCCGATGGGAAGAGGTGCAAGCATCAATTATGGCAAGTCTGCGAGAGTCATAGTTGATGGGATCGATATTATAATTTGTTCTAAAAGGTCACAGACACTGGATGAACAAATCTTTTTGCTGCATGGGATTGATATAAAATCCTATAAAATCGTGGCCTTAAAATCAAGCCAGCATTTCAGGGCAGGTTTTGAACCGCTTGCAAAGGAAATCATTTCAGTTGACTCTCCAGGATTAAGCAGCTTTAATCTAAAATCCTTTAATCATACAAGACTCAGAAAAAAAGTATATCCATTTTATAAGGAAATAACGCTGTTTCAAAAAGAAAAATTCATGTGAAAAATGGGGGAAAGAAAGTGAAAAAGAAAGTATTAAAAATGTTATCCATCACTTTGATAAGTTTCGCAGTCATTTTAACAGGCTGTAATCCAGCTTCCGAAAAAACCGCTGGATCTGACACAACGGGTTCTGCACCACGGGACACGCTGGTAATATCCTCTGTTCGTGAGCCTGACAGCATTGATGTTCATAAAACAACATGGGTTGATGATACCAATGCCCATATATATGACACTTTACTCAAAAGGGATTTAGATGGAAATTTGGTTCCTGGACTTGCTGAAAAGTATGAGGTTTCAGATGACGGGAAAGTTTGGACAATCGTATTAAATAAAACGGCCAAATTCCATTCCGGAGAACCGGTTACTGCTGAAGCAGTTAAGAAAACATTTGAAAGATTTCTGCAGCATTCTGCAGTTAAATTCATAGCAGGGCCACTGGACAAAATTGACGCTGTGGACGAACAAACATTAAAGATTTATTTCACTGAGCCTTTTGCCCCTTTTGCCAGTGGATTAACTACTGCCTATTTAGCACCGATGGATCCTAAAGCACTTGATGAGTATGGAGATGACTTTGGAGAACAGCCGGCTGCGGCGGGATTATTTAAATTTGGAGAACATAAACGAGGATCCTCCATTACTTACATGAAAAATGGCGATTATAGCTGGGGCCCTTCTTTTGTGGACAACAAGGGTGAACCGGCTTATGACAAATTTGAGTTCCGCTTTATTACTGATGATGATACTAGGGTGCTTGAATTTAAGAAAGGTACCACACAAATAATGACAAAGGTACCGCCAAACTATATTCAAGATCTTAAAGAAACAGAAGGTGTAGAGCTTAATAGCATGTACGAACAAGGCATAACATACTTAGGCTTCAATAATAAGAAACCAATATTCCAGGACAAACGTGTCAGACAAGCAATTGCACTTGGGATTGATAGGGAGCCAATTGTTGAGTTTGCTTTGGAAGGATATGCCAAGCCGCTCTTTGGTCCGCTTCCTCATACAATACCTGGTTATAGTGAAAAAGTTGAAGCAGAAGCAAAACAAAAATATAGCCAGAATATTGATAAGGCTAAGTCGCTGCTGGCAGAAGCCGGGTGGAAGGATACAGATGGAGATGGAATTGTAGATAAGGACGGAAAGCCTTTCTCCTTTGAATTATGGTTATCGGATGAACCTGTTATGCAAAGAGTTGTCCAAATTATTCAAGGCCAGTTAAAGGAAATCGGAATTGATGTAAAAATTTCAGTTCAAGAAGCAGCGTCCATTGCTGCAAATACACCAAAAGGCCTGCATGATGCCATCCTTAACATGTACGGATGGTCTGATCCAGATATCTTATACATGCTTATGACCAAAGGAAATTCAACCAGATTGCATTACGAATCTGACCAATTACAAGAGATGCTTACTAAAGGCCGACAAACGATGAATCCTGAAGAGCGCATGAAAATCTATGAAGAAGCACAGCAATTTATTGTGGAAGAATCTCCGTGGGTTCCACTATTTGTTCGTGAGAGTATAACGGCTTACCGTGATATTGATGGATTCAAACAAAATCCATATTCACAAAACATTATATTTAATGATATCACTCCGAAATAAAACCACAGAGAAAGTTAGGGATGTTCAGTCATCCCTAACAATCCTATTAATAAAAGGAGGGATCTGAAATATGTCTAAATATATTGTGAAACGTATCCTATCAATGATTGTTACTCTTATTGGGGTGTCTTTTTTAGTCTTTTTGATGATGCATCTTATCCCTGGTGATCCAGTAACCTATATTCTGGGGGATTTTGCCTCAGAAGAATCAATAGCTGAACTGAGAAGTACTCTAGGACTGGATCAGCCGCTATATATTCAATATTTCGATTATATAAGGAATGTGCTGCAAGGGGACCTGGGAACCTCGTATATAACAGGACTGACAGTAGGAGAAGAAATTTATGCCCGATTTCCCATAACATTTCAATTAGCGGTCTATAGTTTGATTATTGGATCTTTATTTGGAATCTTAATGGGGATTTTAGCTGCTGTTAAACAAAATACAATTTTTGACCAATTAGCCATGGTCATTTCTTTAATAGGAATCTCTGCACCAGGATTTTGGATTGCCCTATTCTTGATTTGGATTTTTTCCTATCAGCTTAACCTTTTTCCTATTTCAGGATACGAAGGCTTTCATTCATTAATTCTGCCTTCCATTACGCTGGGTTTAGGATCAGCCGGAAATATAGCCAGAATGACAAGGTCAAGTATGCTTGAAGTCATTAAACAGGATTTTATGAGAACAGCTCAAGCTAAAGGGCTTGCCCTGATAAATATGATTTTTCAGCATGCTCTCCAAAATGCCATGATACCGGTTATTACTTTAATTGGTCTGCAGTTTGGTTTTTTATTAGCAGGTGCCGTGGTCATTGAAACCGTATTTTCACTCCCGGGATTAGGCAGTTTTTCAATAGAAGCCATTTCGAAGAGGGATTTGCCAACCGTACAAGGGCTGGTTCTATTTATGGCATTTCTTTTTATCATAACTAACCTAATAGTGGATCTTGTTTATAGTATGGTGGATCCACGTATTAAATATTAGAAAGGGGTGCAGGCTTTTTGAATAGTACAGCACCTAAACTTACAAATTCCGAAACTAATTTAACTCCTCCTCAGAATAATAGAAAGGAAGAAGTAAAATCCAAATCGTACTGGTCTTTAGTTGGGAAAAGGATCATCACGAACAAGAGTGCAGTTATCGGCGCGTCCATTTTATTGTTTTTCGTTTCGGTATCTTTGCTTGCCCCGCTCATTGCCCCACACCCAGTAGATGTAATGAAATTCGAACAGCGGTTCCTGCCTCCAGGGGGAGAAAATTTATTAGGAACAGATGAATTCGGGAGAGATATCTTTTCAAGAATGTTATATGGAGGCCGGGTCTCCTTAATGATGGGGCTTGTTGCAGTACTAATTGCAGGAACAATCGGGGTTATTTTAGGCATCATTTCGGGCTATTACCGACGAATTGATATTTATATTATGCAAGTTATGGATATCTTATTGGCGTTTCCTTCCCTTCTTCTTGCTATTGCCATTATAGCAGTGCTTGGGGTCGGTTTAACTAATGCCATGATTGCGGTTGCAATCTCTGTTATTCCTTCCTATGTAAGGGTGGTCCGGGGAACTGTCTTGTCCATAAGGGAGAAAGAATATATTGAGGCAGTAAAGGCACTGGGAGTATCGGATTTTAAAATCATTGTAAAGCATGTTTTTCCTAATATATTATCACCAGTTATTGTTCTATCCAGTTTACAATTTGGGACTAGTATTCTTGTTGCAGCAGCCTTAAGCTTCTTAGGGCTCGGAGCTCAGCCGCCAACTCCAGAGTGGGGGGCTATGGCGTACGTAGGAAAAGGTTTTTTAGGGCAAGCGTGGTGGATGTCACTTTTCCCTGGTCTGGCCATTATGTTAGTCGTACTTGGATTTAATTTATTAGGTGACGGACTGCGTGATGCTCTGGATCCACGACAAAAATAACTGCTTGGGAGTGAATGGGATGGTGACAGAGTTTGCAGAAAAAGAAGCACTTTTAAAAGTGGACAGCCTTTCTATTAAGTTTAAAACAGGGAAAAAAGATTATGTGAATGCAGTTAGTAAGGTGAATTTTACAATTAATAAAGGTGAAACTCTTGCTTTGGTGGGCGAATCAGGGTGCGGTAAAAGTGTTACTTCCCTTTCCATCATGAGACTAATTTCGAATAGTGTTGGGAAAATTGATGGGAAAATCATATTTAAAGACACAGATTTGAATCAATTGTCAGAAAGAAAAATGCGTTCAATTCGCGGGAAAGATATTTCTATGATTTTCCAGGAGCCGATGACCTCCTTAAATCCTGTCCATAGAATTGGAAGACAGATTAGTGAAGTTCTAAAGCTTCATACAGATCTCACAGGGGAAGAACTACATCAGCAGACTGTTGATATGTTAAAAAAGGTAGGGATTCCACGTCCGGAAAAAATTGTAAACGAATTCCCCCACCAACTTTCTGGAGGGATGAGACAGCGGGTGATGATTGCAATGGCTATGGCTTGTAATCCTAGCCTATTAATTGCGGATGAGCCGACAACTGCATTAGATGTGACCATTCAGGCGCAAATTTTGGATTTAATGAATGACCTCAAAACTAATTATGATACAGCCATATTATTAATAACTCATGATTTAGGTGTAGTGGCAGAAATGGCCGATCGGGTTATGGTTATGTATTATGGACAAATCGTTGAAGAAGCTGATGTAAAAACGATATACAAAAATCCAAAACACCCTTATACAATTGGTCTATTAAACTCGATTCCCAGTCTGGAAGAGGATCATGATACCCTTCAGCCAATTGAAGGCAATGTACCTAATTTAGGAGAGGTAACGAAAGGGTGTCCGTTTTATTCCAGATGCACTCATGCTCATGCTAAATGTTCTATAGAAAACCCGCCTTTAATAAAAGCGAATAATGAGCAGGCAGTCAGATGTTGGCTATATATTAAAGAGGAGGCATTAGCATGAGTGAAATACTGCTTGAGGTACATGACCTAAAAACATATTTTCCTATAAGCAAGGGCTTTATTTCTAAAAAAAAGGACTATGTTAAAGCAGTTGATGGTGTAACATTCAACTTGTTTAAAGGAGAAACATTAGGAATTGTTGGGGAAAGCGGATGCGGCAAATCCACAACTGGAAGAAGCATCCTAAGATTAATTGAACCAACTAGCGGCAAAATTAAATTTGAAGGCAGAGATACACTAAGCTTGAAAAAGAATGAGATGAGAAAGCTGCGAAAACAAATGCAAATTGTTTTCCAAGATCCTTTCGCTTCTTTAAATCCCCGTCTCCGAATCTCTTCCATTTTAGAGGAAGCATTGTCAACACATAATATAGGAAAGAACAAGAAAGAACGAAGCGAAAAAGCGATAGAGATATTGGAAATGGTAGGGTTAAACGCTTATCATGCCGATCGCTATCCTCATGAATTTAGCGGTGGACAAAGACAAAGGATTGGAATTGCCCGCGCAATCGCTGTGAATCCGTCACTAATAATAGCTGATGAGCCAGTTTCTGCTTTGGATGTATCAGTACAAGCACAAATACTTAATCTGTTTCAGAGTCTTCAGAAACAGTTGGGCTTAACATATATTTTTATTGCCCATGATTTGAGTGTTGTTAAACACATAAGTGACAGAATAGGAGTAATGTATCTAGGGAGAATGGTAGAGTTTGCAGATAAGAACCAATTGTTTTCAGAACCGCTGCATCCTTATACTAAATCGCTTATGTCATCTGTTCCCGTTCCGAATCCTGAAGTTGAAAAGAAAGACCGGATTATCTTAACTGGTGATGTTCCAAATCCAGCAAGTCCTCCCCAGGGCTGTTCATTCCACCCGCGTTGTTTCGCATGTATGGAAACATGTAAATCAAAAAAACCTCGTAACATTGAGGTTAATCCAGGCCATTTTGTAGCATGTCACCTGTATGATCCTCAAATAATGGGTAAAGAAAACAATTTTTAATAAAAAGGAAGATACTGAATGGATATAAATCAGATTGCATTACAACGAATAAAATTACCATTAAAATCTCCGTTTGAAACTAGTTTCGGTAAAGTTACTGAAAAAGATATTATTATTGTTAAGGCATATAGCGGCGATAAAGTGGGTTTTGCTGAAAGTGTCGCTATGCCCTATCCAATATATAACGAAGAGACTACAGGTACTGTATGGCACATGCTTGAAAAATACCTAATCCCTCAACTGTTGGATAAAGGAATTCAAGAGCCAAAAGATGTGTCAGAGATGTTTTCATATATACGCAGAAATAATATGGCAAAAGCTGCTCTTGAAATGGCTGTATGGGATTTGTATAGCAAGCTAAAAGGACAGCCGCTTTCTGCTGTATTGGGAGGTAAGCGTTCAGAGATTGAAGTGGGTGTCAGCATTGGAATAGAAGACAGTATAGAGACTCTTTTAAACAGGGTGGAAGGTTTTTTAGAGAATGGATATAAAAAGATAAAGGTGAAAATTAAGCCAGGCTGGGACCTTGAACCAGTGGAGGCTATTCGCAAAAAATTCGGAGATCAAATTCCGCTGATGGCTGATGCTAATTCTGCTTATAGCCTAAATGATAAACAGCTATTAAAGGAGCTGGATCAGTTTAATTTAATGATGGTTGAGCAGCCATTAGCTCATGATGACATTATCGACCATGCCAAACTGCAGGCAGAAATGAAAACACCTATCTGTTTAGATGAAAGCATTCATTCTGCAGAAGACGCAAGAAAGGCAATCGAAATTAATGCATGTAAAATTATCAATATAAAGGTTGGGCGTGTCGGAGGACTAACGGAAGCAATTAAAATGCACGATCTCTGTGAGGAGAATAATATTCCTGTATGGTGCGGCGGTATGCTTGAAGCAGGAATAGGCAGGGCTCATAACATTGCTATTGCTTCATTAAGTAACTTTAGTATTCCAGGTGATACATCCGCTTCCAGCCGTTATTTCGATGAAGATATCATTTTACCGGAAGTGACTCTATCAAAACCAGGCATTATCACTGTTCCAGAACAACCTGGCATTGGTTTTGACATTAATCAGGAACTTATAGATAAACTTACAGTTAATGAACAGGTCTATAAACGGGACACTGTGACCTTTTATTAATAATTTAATATAGCGGCTATTGAAAATTATAGGTGGGGGAGGGGGTGATATACCAGTGGTTTTAACAGAACCAATTGTATATAAAAATATCGAAGGTTTAAAGGAAATACAAGACGTAGTTAGTTTTCAAGAAGAGATTTGGGGGAAAGACGCTGTCACACCCCTTCCGCAGCTTATTGCTGCTGCTCACCATGGCGGAATCTTAATCGGAGCTTTTAATAAAGGGGAGTTACTCGGCTTTTCATACGGTTTTTCGGGTTATAAAAATGGAGAGGCGTATTTGATTTCTCATATGACTGGCGTCTGCAGCAAGTATCAAAACTATGGCATTGGATTACAGCTAAAACTGAAGCAAAGGAATTGGGCCGTTGATTACGGCTATTCTAAAATTGTATGGACCTTTGATCCTTTAGAAGCTAGAAATGCATATTTTAACCTAAATAAGTTAGGGGCATATGCAAAAACCTACTATCCTTCTTATTACGGAGAAATGACTGATAAACTGAACATAGGTCTCCCTTCTGATCGTTTTTTAGCAGAGTGGGATATTTGTTCCAACAGGGTGAAGAACACATTGGCAGGTGTAATTCAAAATGATATATCAGTTATAAATTATCGTCACCTTCTTGCATGGCGCAATCTTAGAAATGTACCATATCCCCTTGATGAAGAACCAGTAAAGGGTGAAAAAGGATACCTGATACCTGTCCCAGTGAACTTCCAAAGTTTAAAACAAGAAAATGATGAGGCTGCGAAGGCTTGGAGATATAAGCTGAGAAATGCGGTACGTAATGCTTTATCTGAAGGTTATACAGTAACTGGAGTGCTGAAAAATAGTAACACCCATGTCCATTTTTATATTCTTGAAAATGAGAACCTTTCAACCCATTAAATAAGATAAGGGAGAGTTGAAATGAGTTTCCGAACTACAGTACCTGAAGATATTTATAAATTTGAATGGCCAAGTAATCCCACTATATCGCCTGATGGAAAACAGGTTGTATATGAAAGAACCGTCACATGTGTGAAAGAAAATATTTATGAAACACACCTGTATTTAAGCGATGTGCACGGTAAATCGAGAAAAATTTTGACGTCCTCCGGCACAAGTAATACCAATCCAGTCTGGTCACCAGATGGAAAAACAATTGCATTTATCTCAAACCGTGCTTATGGACGGCAGGTATGGCTACTATCTCTTGACGGCGGAGAGGCCCGGTGTCTGACGAGATTTCTGCGGGGAATCAGTTCGATTGTATGGTCGCCTGACGGCAGTACGATTTACGGGTTGGTTCCCGTAGCAGGAAATTCAAAACTTGAAACTTTTCATGACCAAAAAACGATGAGTGAAGCCGAAAGCGATATAGAGAAAGGAAACATGTCATGGGGAAATGGACCTAAACATTACACTAATCTTTATTATAAATCTGATGGGATTGGTTTCCACAAACCGCAAAAGCGTCAGCTTGTGGCAATTAATATAGAAACCTGTTCGTTTACACAGTTAACACGAGGAACAACTGACGTCCATGAGCCTGTTGTTTCCCCTGACTGTAAGTATATTGCTTTCAGCACAAGCAGTGAGGATGAAAACTTTCTTTTTGGAGGACAGATTTATCGTGTGCCGGCTTCCGGAGGGGAAGTGGAATTGCTCTATAGTAATAAGAAAGCAAGCTTGCCATCTTACTCACCAGATGGAAAATGGATAGCTTTTTTTGGAATCCATGCAGACCAAAAACAATTGTTTGTTATGCCTGCAGCTGGTGGGAAACCAAGGTGTCTAAGCAAACAATACCCTGATACACTCGCTGATATGACTTTTACAGATATGCGATACCTTAGATATTCATTGCGCCCTCAGTGGTCAAATAATAGCAGCTATGTATATGGTCTCGGAACACGGGAAGGACGGAATGAAATTGTAAGATTCTCGATTGATGAAAACGATGATCGAGCAGAAATCATTATAGGTGGGGACCGGACGATATTTCATTATTCCTACGACGGAGTTGAAACGATTACTATAGCCTATTCGACAGTTAATCACCCTGGAAAAGCAGCAGTAATTAGGATTGATGAAGCTAGTACAGTCGATTGTAAGTATCGGCAGCCAAAGGAAGCTTTTTCTCAAATCCGCATGCCACTCTTTCCTGAAACTGAGATTCGTCTGGATGACTGCAACGACGAGTTGTTATCCGAACTAAAAGTGGTAGAACCGGAGGTCTTTACGTATAGATCTGAAGACAATTGGCATATACAGGGATTTTTACTAAGGCCGGCTAATTTTGATCCTAAGAAGAAATATCCAGTTATACTTGACATTCATGGAGGGCCGCATTCTGCATATGGTTTCTCCTATTTCCACCAATTGCAGCTATTTGCTGCGCAGGGGTATGCCGTTATCTATACAAATCCACGAGGCAGCTCAGGATTTAGTGAAGAATTTACCAATGCAGTTCATGGGGATTATGGCGGCAAAGATATGAAGGACATCTTGAATGGTTTAGATTATGCCTTACAAAACTATCACTTTTTTGACGAGAATCGGGTAGCTGTTAATGGTATAAGCTACGGCGGATTTATGGTGAATTGGCTTATCACTCGTACAGATCGATTTTTTGCAGCCATATCTGAAGGATGTATTTCCAATTGGATTTCTATGTATGGTACAAGCGATATAGCTCCCTATTTCATTGAACAGGAGTTTCTGGGAAAAACAGACCTCGAAACACTTTGGAGGTTTTCGCCACTTGCTTATGCAGATCATGTACAGACACCGCTTTTGCTGCTGCATAATGAAAGTGATTTGCGATGTCCCATCGAGCAGGCCGAGCAGTTTTATTCCCATATTAAGCGTTATGGAGGTGAGGTTGAATTCGTTCGTATCCCCCATTCCAGCCATGGCCTCCTTCAATATGGAAAACCTGAATTAAGAATAGCTAGGCTAAATGCAATGCTCGATTTTGTCAATGCACATCTGCCTATTAAAAATCTTCAAACCTCAACTCAATAAATACTGAAAACGGACTGCAAGTCCTTTATAAAAACAATATAGGAGGAAAAGAAATGAAAAAAGCAGTAAATTTTAAAGCATTTGAAGAGACTGTGCAAAAGTTAACGGAAAAACACATGATTCCTGGTACCTCAGTAGCAATTGCCCAAGAAGGAGAAATCGTTTACCATAAAGGATTTGGGTTCCGTAATGTGGAGGATGCATTGCCTGTAACAGAAGATACTGTTTTCGGGATTGGGTCCATCACAAAATCATATTCTTGTGTGGCTATTATGCAGCTGCAGGAAGCAGGAAAATTAAATGTTCATGATCCGGTAATCAAATACCTGCCGGAATTCAACGTTAATAATGAAGAGGCACTAAAACAAATCACCATTCACCACTTCATGACACACTCATCTGGTTTACCTCCAATGTCCTCTCTAGTTTATGCAATGAAACGATCGATGGATATTGACCCATCTGCACAAAATTATCCAGGTTTAAAGATCGAGCAGGAAAATTACGAACCAATCGACACATATGAACAACTTATGCAGTTTATTGCAGACCAGGATTTTGAATTATTAGGGGACCCTGGTACACAGTTTAGTTATTCAAATGATGCATATGCTTTATTAGGAACCATCATCGAACGTGTTAGCGGGAAAAGCTACGAACAATATGTATATGATCATATCCTTTCTCCTTGTGGTATGAAATACAGCTGCTTCATGATCGAGGAATATGGTGACTATGAAAATATCACCACTTGTTATGCAGAGGACAGTAGTGAAGGAACGAAGCGTATTATTCCTGCTCCGATTTGGTGGGACGCTCCATCTATGCGAGCTGCAGGCTTTCTAAAATCGACTGCTGGGGACATGTTAAGGTACGCAGAAATTTTCCGTAATGCTGGTGTAGTAAACGGTAAGCGAATCTTATCTGAGGAAAGTGTAAAAGAAATGGTTAAACCTCATATTCAAACACAGCCAGGAAGGTTTTATGGCTATGGGTTAATGATTACCCCTGACTATTTTGGTACTACTCTGGTTGAACATGGTGGAGGGTTAAAGGCAATTTCTGCACAATTAAGTATTTTACCTGAAAAAGGAGTTTCAGGTGTGGTCCTGACAAATTTGGCAGGTGTTCCTGCTGCACGTGTTATGCAGCTTGCATTTAATGCCTATGCAGGAAGGGAAGTAGAGGCATCTCACATTTCCTTTGAAGAATACGAGATTGGTGAAGAGCGGCTGGAACAGTACCAAGGAGAATATGAGTCAAATGAAGGAATGAAAGTATCGATTGTAATAAAAGATGGAAAGCCGGTTCTTATTTCACAAAAAGCTGAGATACCTATCATGTTTGTAAAAGAAAATGCTTTTATTGCTTATGTTAACGACTCTACAGAAATAGCTGAAATTTTAGTAGATGATAACAATGAACCATGGGGTATTTCTTATCACTTTAGACAATTCCCTAAAGTTTCAACAAAACAAGTTGTTAAATAAATGAAACCGTATATACAAAAAATGGAGGGGTGTTTGCTATGAGTTTACAGGATCGTCTAGAAGAAGTTTTACGGGATGCCAGTGGTACTTTTGGTGTATATGTTAAACATTTGGAAACCGGAGAGACTGCTGCAATCAATGAGAACCGTTTTTTCCAGGCTGCCAGTGTCTTTAAGATTCCCATTTTGGCCGCTTTATACCGTGATGTTCATTTAGGGAAGGTCAATTTGCAAGAGCGTATCCGGCTTGAAGAAGCAGACTTAGTAAATGGATCCGGTATATTTAAAGAGTTAATTCCAGGAATCGATGTTACCATAAAAAATTTAGCAACAATGATGATCATTGTAAGTGATAATGTTGGAACAGATAAGATATTGCGTATTGTAGGTAAAGAAAATGTAAATCAATATATGAAAGAAGTCGGGCTAAATAATACTTACATTCGTTTTAGCTGCTGGGAACTTCTTTGTTCATGTGTTGGACTTCCGCCACAAGGATTTTCACTTGAACTTTATCATGAAATAAACTGTCGATTTAAAAATGGTGAAATTGATTATAATTCGATTGTGTTCCAAGAAAGTATAGATAATAATGTAACTACTGCATTTGATATGGCGTTGTTATTAGAAAAGATTGCAAATAAACAATTAATTTCGGAAAAAGCTTGTAATGATATGTTTGAAATTCTTGAAAAGCAGCAATTCCGTAATAGGATACCTTACTTATTACCTGCGACTACAGTTGTCGCTCATAAAACAGGCACCGTTGCAAGTGTTGTAAATGACGCAGGAATCGTGGAGCTGCCAGATAACAAAGGAAGGTTTATCATTTCCGCATTTTCAATTGGCAACAAATCAGAAGCTGAAGGTGCAAGAAAAATTGCTGAATTGTCCAGAGCAGCTTATGGTTATTTTCGTACCGAAGTAACCGTGTAAATGCTTTACTCTTAGAAAAGATGTAAGATTATAAAATTTCTTTATTTTGATAATAAAACCATATATGATAAGAAGGTACCTTTATATTTTTTAATATATTGTCTGAGGGCGTTACAGCGTGTAACGTTCTTTTTTCACAAAGGTGACTAAGGCAATTCAGATGTAACTTACCAAGATTAACTCATCAGGAAGGGTTCACTTTATGGATAATTATAATGAGAGAATAAGAAAACTATTTAATAAACTAACAAAAAGACAGAAATTAGTAGCAAAATATATCGTTGACTTCCCTAAGGAAGTTGCATTTCAAACAGCAAAAGAGGTAGGTATCGCTAGTCAAACAAGCGATACAACCGTAATTAGATTATCATATGCACTTGGATATTCAGGATATAGCGAACTGCAAAAAGAAATTCAATCTTCCCTAATAGAAGATTCATTACATAAGACAGATCCTATAGAAGATTTTCGATCTACATCCAAGTCTCTAAAAGATATTAACTTAATTCAACACGTTATTGAGCAGGATAGCGCTTATGTTCGATCAACTTTAGAGCAATTAGATTACAACCAGTATAAAAAAGCTGTGGATTTATTGATAAACTCAGAAATGCGGATAGTTATCGGCTTCCGTTCATCATATGGTCCTGCAAATTGGCTGACATTCAGCCTGAATATTGTAGTTGGAAATACACTTTTATATCGGGGAGAAATAGAGGATGCTAATTATTTCTTATCATTAATCGATGAGAGAACATTAGTGGTTGCCATCTCTTTTCCTCGATATACTAAAGAAACCAATTCGTTTGTTAAAGCAGCAAAGAAAAAAGGAGCAAAGGTACTTGCAATAACAGATGATGAGCTGTCCCCTTTAGGACTGCTTTCCGATATTTTGTTCAAGGTTGTTGCACCTTCTCCGATTCCTTTAAAAGGGATTACCCCCACCTTTGCTTTACTTAATTTACTTGTTACAAGTATAGCCGCTTCACAGGAAACTAAAGTCCAAAAGCGGTTGGAAGAATACGATCAGACAAGTGATGAATTTTCTCCATTTACAAAAATGTAATTGAGAGGGTAATTATATATTTGATGTATTGATGGAACTGGGAACCCATGGACCTCATTAGATATAGGTATAAAAAATGGTAAAATTGAAGAAATAGGCCCTCTTATAGAATCTGATGGAGTAACGTAATTGACGCTGAGGGGCTTCTAGTTGCCCAGGGATTATGGACGTAATTTATGGGATGCAGCACCCATTTCTACTTACAGTATCTTCGGAGGAAAGCCGCTCCTCGTCTCTATGGGGCTTATCCATGAGTTTTAGGAAGGTTTGTTCGTTGAAAAAGGCTTTATAACTTTAGAAGAAGCAATACTCAAATTGACGGGAGCTCTTGCACAATTATTACGATTAATGGATAGGGGGTTAATCCAAGAGGGATATTGGGCAGACATAGTTATCTTCGATCCAAATACGATTGAGAAAAGGCTACATACCAAAACCCTCCAGACTGCCCGTTGGAGTTCGTCACGTTCTAGTGAACGGAGAAATAACGGTAAAAGATAACCATTTTTTGAAGCGCACCTGTGGAATGGTTATTCGCCGAAACAAATCCTTTTTACTATAAATTGAAGTTTAATCTTGTTTCTTGAGGCTGACTCATTAAATTTGAGTTCAGCTCTTTTTTATTTTTATCTGTAAAAAAAGTGAGCTTAGAATACTCTAAGCTCAAAATATAGGGGGTCAACTGTTTGAATAGTTCGACCAATATTATTATAACGGATTCAAAATATAATTTAAATACAGAAATGCATAAATATTTAATTATTTTTTATAATTATACACACCCTTCATAGGTACGTTACTTTTTGGAATAAGTCTTTGAAAATATCTTTAACCGCACACTTTCCTCGTTTAGAATCTCATAACTCATGAGTAAAAGTCTGCCTAACCAATTCCTCTATATTCCATACGTATACTTGCTGCATGGTTTGTACATGTTAATGGAAAAACTAAGGAGGAATTTTAGTAGTTGGAATGGATTTACTTTCTATACCTGTTAAATACGGTCTTTATCTTATTCATAGCCATTTGGGAAGTTCGGCGGCCTTCCAAAGCTTTGAATTGGATAGTAATCGCCCTTGTTTTGCCTGTCATTGGTTTCTTATTATATCTTAGCATATCAAATCCCAATCTTATTCATCGTAAAAGATTGACCTTTTCTGATAATAAGTCTGATAAGTTGCCTGAGACATATAGTGATTCTGCATCGATCATCGCCAATGCTTTAAGGTATTTTTCTGTAGGCGGGCTTCGAATCGGCAAAGTCCAAGTACTAAACAATGGAATCGCAAAATATGATCAGCTTATCGAATCCCTTCAAAAAGCCCAAAAAACCATTGATCTGGAATATTTCATCTATCGTAACGACCAAATTGGTAATCGTATTACAGAACTGCTGATAGAAAAAGCAGTAAATGGAGTGCGGGTTCGTTTTATTAGAGATGCTTGGGGGAGTAAAAAATTTCCGCGACAAAAAATTCTTCAGATGGTGGAAGCAGGGATCGAATGCCGGACAATTTTCCCTTTGAAATTTCCCTGGGTTTTGTCCAATTGGAATTATCGGGATCATTGTAAGATTGTCACTATTGACAGTAAGGAATCCTTTGCTGGCGGTATGAACATTGGGTATGAATATACAGGATTAAGGCCGGACGTTGGATTCTGGAGGGACACTCATTTGCAAATTAAAGGCGAAGCAGCTGGAGACTTGCAGGCTATCTTCGACGTTCATTGGAATATCGCTGTACCAGAACGGATAAAGTCAAAAGCGAAATCTGATGCAACGAAAAAGAGTACCAAAACCCAAAAATATAAATCAAAGGAAATCAATCCAGCCAGCAGCATAGATCTTTCAAGATGGTCTGCCGAATTAGGATCTGAGTTATGGCCTATAGAAGGTAAAACAGACAATACCCAATCAAAGACAGGAGAATTGCATATGGTATACATCCATACGCTGGAAGGAAACCCTGGAATTCCCACACCATTTATTCGCCAAGCTTTCTTTATATTGATAACACAAGCGAGCAAAACCATTGATATATCAACGCCTTACTTTATACCAGAAACAGATATTATTATGGCATTAAAGACAGCTGTGGCTCGTGGTGTACGCGTAAGATTACTGGTTCCCCGCCATATTGATAAAAAAATCGTGGGTTTTGCAAGTCAAACCTATTACGGAGAGCTTATAGAAGCTGGGGTCCAAATCTATCAGTACGATAAAGGAATGTTACATGCAAAACTGATGATCATTGATGGAGAAATTGCAGAAGTAGGCGCAGCAAACTATGATATGAGAAGCTTTCGCCTGAATTATGAAGTGTGTCAAGTCGTGTACAGTGCTGATGTGGCAAGGGAACTTACAGAGCAGTTCGAGAGGGATCTTTCTGATTCTATACCATTAAGAATTGAAGACTTAATGCAGCGATCCCTGACCATGCGGTTTGTTGAACAGGGTGCCCGCCTGCTTTCTCCATTATTATAAGTTGATGTATCCTGTTTTTTGTTCTTTGAAAAATCGAAAACCCATGTTTAAGAACTCTGAACACGGGTTTCGATGGTTCATTTACTAAAAACGGTAATACAAAACAGGTAGTTCAAAGAGTTTGAATTGCTTTTTAAATAAATATAAATGACAAATGTATATCATAAGGAAATACGTTTATTAGAACTGCATACCTGCCTTTAGATCCTCGGACCTTTCCGTATGATATTCAGCGGTATCGGCAGCCAGTTCTCTAGCCTCTTTATCGAAACCTCAAGATACAGCTAAGTAAAATGTAAACTGGAGGAAAAACTTTGGAAGAAGTTCAAATTGGTTTACTGACGATTAAAGTCATCGTTGGTTTTGCAACTTTATTTTTTATCATTATAATAACAGGCAGAACATCCATAAATCAGTTAACCCCGTTTCACTTAGTTTTTGTGTTAGTACTTGGAGATTTATTAGGAAATACCATTTATCAAGATCAGGTAGGGGTCTTTCATTTTTTATATGCAATCGGATTGTGGACGTTTCTTATGCTGGGAATAGAGTTTATGACTCTAAAAAATAAATCGGCACGTTCTCTCTTATTAGGCAATCCTAACATCATCATTCGAGATGGTGTTATGGACAGAAAGTTACTTAAAAAGAACAAACTGGATGTAAATCAAGTATTGAGTATACTTCGTCAAAATCATGTCTTTTCAATTCGCGAAGTCAAATACGGTATATTGGAAGCTAATGGACAAATAAGTTTATTATTAAAATCCAAGTATCAAAAACCAGAAAAACAAGATTTCAATCTCCCGGAAAGTCCAGCAGACCTCCCAACATCGTTAATTATAGATGGGGAAATTCTATGGGATAATTTACATGAACTCGGGTTTGATCAACAGTGGTTAGATAACCAATTAACTGCCAATGGATATGATAGTGTAAAGCGTATCCTATACGCAGATTGGCGAGAGAGTGACGGCATACACATAAGTCCTAAATAAATTTTGTTAGGATAAAGCAGGGATTTAAATTGAAAAAAGAAATGGCCAGCTAAGACCAAGACAAGGGAGAGAATTTATATTCTCTCCCTTTCAAGAGTAATAGGAAGAATGAATGGCATTGGTTTACAAAAATCGCTATGACATAGTATCTCATCAAGAATGCATAAGGGTGAAAAGTGGATCTCTTACAAAACGTATCGATTTTGTGTAGGAAAGTACCCCTAATAAAGGATTGACATAAATTCTCGCTTGGTTAGCCAAAGCAGGTTTTATCCGGAAAATTTTAAGCATAAAAATCTTTTTTTGCAACATTCTAAAAAGGTCCTAAAAAACAAAGGAGGTGCCATTCATGACAGTCATCAATGAAGTTAAAACAGCTCTGGCTGGACTAAAAAGTGCTCAGGCGAGCTTTGAAACATTTGCTCTTAGTACAGATAATGAACAAGCGAAGCAGCTGTATCAAGATGCCGCTAAACAAACTCAAGCCGTAGTGGACAGTATTTCACCGCGTGTTCAGCAAATCGAACAAGAAGAACCTCAATACAAACAATAATCATTAACACGATACAAAAGGTTGGTTGGATATTGGCCAACCTTTTTCCCGATTTTGAATGGATAAAATGAGGTGATTTTCATGAAAGTCAACATAGCAAATTTTAAAATTCTTATATTATTGCTAATCATTATCGGACTAAGCTCTGGATGTAATGAAAATCAATTGGATAATAACAATAAAAAGTCTAGTGTTTCGCAAATACATACAGGGAAGCCAATCGATCAATCTATCGCTAACCACGCTAAAGAAAAGATTATAACTAAGGACGAAATTACGGATGTTAGGGCTGTGAATACAGATAAGGAGCTTCTAGCGGCGATAAAGGTAGAAAATTTCGACCGTTTTCGCTTAAAAAGTATCGAGAAGACCGTAACATCCGACTTGGAAAAAATGTATCCGAATCACATGGTTGTCGTTTCGTCCGATAAAAAAATGTTATGGGAACTCCAAAAAATTGAAGAAAGACTGCAAAAAAACAAAACGAATAAGAAAAACTTAAAAAAGGATCTGAAAAAACTTAAAAGTCTCATAAAGGAACAGACGTAAAGAGGGGGCTCAAGTCATGTCAAATAATCAAAAGAAACAGCTTACACCAGTCCAGCAGGAATACCAAGAAGTACAAAAGCAACATGAAATAAAAAGACCAGTTGTGAAAAATTGTATAAAAGCCTTTCTAATAGGTGGTCTTATCTGTCTTATTGGCCAGTTTATTCAAGACTTCTATATTTATTATTTTGATTTTACAGAGCAAACGGCCGGAAATCCGACGGTTGGAACGTTAATTTTTATTACGATGCTTTTTACTGGTTTTGGAGTATATGACCGAATTGCCCAATTTGGCGGTGCCGGTACAGCAGTACCTGTAACTGGTTTTGGCAACGCCGTTATATCACCTGCAATGGAACATCGAACCGAAGGATTTGTACTGGGCGTAGGCGGAAATATATTTAAATTGGCGGGGTCGGTTATTTTATTCGGGGTTTTTTCTGCTTTTGTTATTGCCTTAATTAAAACGATTTTGATCAAGTGGGGTGGTTTATAATGCTTGCAGGCCATCGCACGTGGATATTCGAACAAAAGCCCGTCATTATTTCTACTGGAACTATTGGAGGGCCCTTTGAAGCTAATGGTGCTATCCCAGATGACTTTGATACTCTTCATGCTGATTTATGGCTTGGACAAGATTCCTATGAAAAAGCACATAAAGTCCTTTTTGAAGAAGCTTGTCAGAAAGCAATGGAAAAAGGAGGAATCCAAAAGGATCAGGTACAATTTATCTTTGCCGGTGATTTAATAAATCAAATAACGCCAACCAGTTTCGCCAGCCGGACAATTGGAGCACCGTATTTTGGTTTGTTTGGTGCCTGTTCTACTTCAATGGAGGGGCTTGCATTAGCTGCTTATATCGTTAATACCAATGGAGCTAAATATATACTGACTGGAGCCTCCAGTCATGATACAGCAGTTGAAAAGCAATTTCGTTATCCAACTGAATATGGCGGACAAAAGCCTCCTACTGCCCAATGGACAGTCACAGGTGCTGGCGCGGCCCTTTTAAGTGATTCTGGTGAAGGACCAAGTGTTACATCTGCAACAATTGGCCGTGTAATTGATATGGGCTTAACAGATCCATTTAATATGGGAGGGGCCATGGCTCCTGCTGCGGTGGATACCATTGAGGCGCATTTAACGGAAAGAAACATTGATCCATCTTATTATGATTTAATCGTCACCGGGGATCTTGGCCAAATAGGGCGTGAAGTTTCCCTTGATTTATTTAAAAAGCATGGAATTTCCATCAGTGAAGAGCAATACCAGGATTGCGGTCTTATGATTTATCGGGAGGGTCAGCCAGTCCTCGCAGGTGCAAGTGGTCCAGGTTGTTCAGCAACCGTCGTTTATGGGCATTTATTAAATCGCATGAAGAAAGGAGAATTTAAAAGAATGTTAGTCGTGGCCACAGGTGCCTTATTATCTCCACTTTCTTTTCAGCAAAGCGAATCGATCCCTTGTATCGCCCATGCAGTATCCATTGAATATGGGGGGCAATCATCCATATGACCTATTTTTGGGCTTTTACCGTAGGCGGTTTGATTTGTGTCATTGGGCAGATTATGTTTGATGTGTTTAAATTGACACCCGGACATACATTAAGTTCTCTTGTCGTAGCAGGGGCTATTTTAGATGGATTTGGATTATATGAACCCTTGATTGATTTTGCTGGTGCAGGCGCTACTGTACCTATTACAAGCTTTGGCAATTCCCTTGTGCATGGGGCTATGCAGGAAGCAGAAAAACACGGGATAGTTGGTGTACTCACGGGAATGTTTGAAGTAACCAGTTCAGGTATTTCAGCTGCCATTATTTTTGGAATGCTGGGAGCCCTTATTTTTAAGCCAAAAGGATAAGGAGGATGTTAAATGACGATTGCATCAAATGTAAAACAGACTCTTGCCAGCCTTAAAGGTGCAGAAGCCGATTTATCCAGCTTAGCACTTAGGACTCAAGACTTTGAATCAAAGCGTACACTCCATGAAACCATGATGAGTGTCCATGAGGTAGTAACGGATTTAAAAAAGCGAATAGGTGAAATGGAACGGGAAGAATTTCAGTATAAAGGTTTTTAAGAGATATTATTTTTGCTGGGGGTGTTAATCAGTGCCTGCATGGTTAGATATTGCCGTACGGTCAATTTTATTTGTTGTAATTTTATTCTTTATTACGAAATGGTTAGGAAAGAAACAAATATCAGAGTTATCTTTCTTTGAATATGTCACTGGTATTTCTATTGGGAGTATAGGTGCTGAGGTTGCTATGGGGCTTGAACGGAGCATTTTTCACGGGATCATCGGAGTTATTATCTTTGCAGCGATACCCTTTATCTCTGGTGTACTTTCCTTAAAAAGTAAAAAGTTTCGTGATTTTGTAGAAGGTACAGGAACTATCTTTATAAAAGACGGAAAAATCATGGAAGATAACATGAAAAAGGAAAGATACACGACAGATGAGTTACTGGAGCTGCTTCGCAGGAAGGATGTTTATCAAGTGGCGGATGTAGAATTCGCCGTATTAGAGCCGACTGGAGATTTGTCCGTCATGCTAAAGAAAGAAAATCAGCCATTAACACCAAAGGATCTAAACTTGGCGATTGCTCCAATCAAAGAGCCTCAGACTGTCATTATGGATGGTGTTATAATGGATGAACCGCTTGCCACGATCGGACGAAGCCGGGCCTGGTTATACACTGAATTAGATAAGCTTGGTGTAACGGTCGAAAATGTGTTTCTGGGACAAGTTAACTCCTATGGAGAGTTAACAGTAGACCTGTTTGACGATCAATTACAAGTCCCATCACCTCAGGATCGAGCCCTAATTCTTTCGACCCTGAAAAAATGCCAAGCAGACTTAGAGCTGTTTGCTCTTGGAACCGAAGTAAAAGAAGCTAAGCAGATGTATAGTGAAAATAGTGAAAAACTGCAAAAAGCAATTGATAAAGTGATGCCTATTTTAAAAGGATGATGATGCATTAACAGTAAAGCAGGACCTATTTATTTTAAAACTAATTAGTTAACCCCTTAGCTTGATTTCAGACTAAGGGGTGTTTTCCTATATTATTGTCAAGTTATCTGCTTCTATTTCCCGATGCTAATTCCAGCCCTTTTTGATAATATTGTGCCATCATTTTTTCAGGAACCATGCTTCCGCCTGTCGCCCACACAATATGTGTACCCTTATTCATTGCTTCCGTTAAACCGTGCATGTGTAAATAATCTTTACCTTCACTGCATAATTTACTTGGTCCAATCAGTCCTGCTAGTGCAGAAGGTTCTAACTGGATGCCCTCTGTATCAACTAGTTCCTTTAATAACTTATAAAGCAGTTCATCGCTGACAGTATAAGTTCCACCTAGAAACGGCTCTATAGTTTTACCAACAAATCCCGATGGCCTCCCTACAGCAAGCCCATCAGCGTCTGTAAGATTATCAATGCCAATATCTTGTACAGAAATTTTATCATGAAGGCCAGTCATTAAGCCGAGCAGCATACATGGCGAGTGGGTGGGTTCTGCAAAAAAACAGTGAACATTGTCTTGAAACAATAATTTTAAACCAAAGGCTACGCCTCCAGGACCGCCGCCTACTCCGCATGGAAGGTAAACAAATAAAGGGTGATTTTTATCTATTATGATCCCTGACTCTTCCAATTGCTGCTTCAATCGAGATGCAGCCACTGCATAACCTAAAAATAGGTCTTGAGAATTTTCATCATCCACAAAATAACATGCTGGGTCACTATATGCCTGGGATCGGCCTTCTTCTACCGCTTTACTGTAGTCAGCTTCATATTCAATAACTTTGACATTTTTGCTTCTGAGCAATTCTTTTTTCCACTGTTTTGCATCAGCTGACATATGAACAGAAACATTAAAACCTAATTTTACACTTATGATGCCAATACTAAGTCCTAAGTTTCCAGTCGAGCCTACTGCGACTGAGTATTGTGAAAAAAATGTTCGAAATTTTTCACTATCTAAAATCGAATAATCATCTTGAATGGTTAACAATTGATGTTGAAACGCTAATTTTTCTGCATGCTTGAGAATTTCATAAATCCCGCCTCTTGCTTTAATAGATCCGGATATAGGAAGGTGACTATCGCATTTTAATAATAATTCTCCTGGAATAGGCTGCTGATAATTCTGCTCTAAGGATTTTTTCATTGAAGGTATTCTCACTAAAGGAGATTCTATGATACCATTGGATTCTTTTGTTTCAGGAAAAGCTTTAGAGATAAATGGTGCAAAACGTTGCAGCCTTTCCTCTGCATCTTTTACATCTTCTAGAGTAAGGGGAGATTTTTTAATTCCAGTTTGAAACGTTTCCAGATTAGGATTGATCCAAAAAACCTCTTCTGTCGATATGAGCTTATTCAGTAAAGGATATTTGTCTTTCCATGCTTTTATTTCTATTCTTTCAATGTCTTTCAACTTTTTTATCCTCCTGATTTTTTGTGCGAAATATATTTCTGAATTTTTATAAATTTTATCATACTTTCAATTTTTTCTTTTTATTTTACATTATTTTAATGGAGCAAATAGCTGTTAAATTAGCGAGAACATATCTGTATTTGAAGGTTTTATTGATAAGAATGTCTTTCGTAACACTCCGATTGTGATGAGTGCTAATGAGGAGGGCAAAAGAACACTGTGATTAAAGTTTATACCCTTGGATTGGTGGAAATCGTCAAGCAAAAATCAGCAACAAAAGTTTTTTATTGCCTACTTTACAGTTGAAAAAATGAGATTCATGGAAATATTTCTTAACAATCAATTTATTAATAATAATCAAAAGATTAAGATTATTATGTTGACTAATGATATATTGAGTATTTATACTGATAAATGAAGTTGTAACGTCAATTTTTATATTGAAATGAAGTAAAAACATCAAAAGGAGGTATTGTTTAGTGAGTGATCAAGATGATTTTATTGAGGACAGCAGGTATTCCCAATGTACGAGAGAAATGTGGGCTACGGTAGGCTTATTTGTAATAAACATTCTTCTTGTCGGGGGTGTATCGTTATGGCTTGGGCTTAACAAAACCGCAGATTCAATGACTTATATTCTTGGTTTTCCTGCTTGGTTCTTTTGGGGAGGGATTATGGGCACAGCGATTTTTTGTATCCTTCCTTATTTCATGATTAAGTTCTTTTATAAGGATATGTCGATTGAAGCTGAGGATGAAAGGTAGGTGCTCACTCAATGAAATGGGATGTTCTTATACCGATATTTCTTACTTTAATTGCTACGTTTGCAATCGGGATTGTTCTTCACAAGAAAATGAAGGTTAAAAATGCAAACTTTCAGGAGGATTATTTTATTGGAGGCCGATCTCTTGGACCATTTGTACTGACCTTCACTATTTTAGCTTCGGCAGCAAGCGCCGGCACTTTTATCGGTTCTCCAGGGGTGGCATATACATCAGGATTTAGCTGGGTGCTTATTCTCCTTACACAAGTTGGAATGGGTGTATATATATTAGGGATTCTTGGGAAAAAGTTTGCGATAGTGGCAAGGAAAATTAATGCTGTCACTTTAACGGATTTTTTCAAGGAAAGATATGAAAGTAAAGCGGTAGTGCTGGGAAGTTCTATCGGGGTTATCCTTTTTATCAGTGCCTATATGGTAGCTCAATTTGTAGGAGGAGCCCGCATTTTAGAATCAATAACGGGTTTACCCTATAAAACTGGATTACTTATTTTTGGGCTAGCTGTTGTTCTGTATACTGTATACGGTGGTTTTAGAGCAGTTGCATTAACAGATGCTATTCAGGGCATCATTATGATTTTTGGTGGAGTGCTGCTTTGGATTTTCTTTTTAATTAAAACGGACGGATTTAGTGGCCTAATAGGAAAGCTAGTTGCTGAACACCCGGAAATGGTAGAATTACCAGGACCGTCAGGAGCAACACCATTAATGCTTTTTTCCTACTTTATGCTTTTTGGCATCGCAGCCATTGGTTTACCACATGCTTCAGTTAGGGGAATGACCTTCAAAAATACTGATTCAATGCATAAGTCCATAATCTATAGTGGAATGATTATGGCGTTGTTTTCCATATTTTTTGCAACTCTTGGTCCGTTTGTAAGGGTTTTATATCCGGATTTATCAGCACCAGATATGGCATTGCCGACATTAATATTAGATATAATGCCGGGATGGGTTGCTGGACTCGTACTTTCGGCTCCGCTAGCTGCTATTATGTCAACGGTCAACTCAATGCTACTTGTGACGAGTGCTTCTGTTGTAAAAGATATATATTTAAATTACATCAATCCTAAAGCAAGTGAAAGAAAAGTAGCTAAGTTATCTTATTTCTCTACCCTGATTATTGGACTAGGAGTGGTATTGTTTGCTCTAACACCACCAGACTATCTGCAATTTTTAGTAATTTATGCGATAGGTGGACTGGAAGCTACCTTTTTTGCACCCATTGTATTCGGTCTTTATTGGAAAAGAGCTAATGCATGGGGAGCTATTGTCTCAATGTATACAGGGTTAATCAGCTATATCATTCTTGGTGAGCTTTTTCCGAATCCCTTTGGAATGCAAACCATTGTAACTGCAACAGCTCTATCCGTAATTTTGATGATCGCTGTCAGCTGTTTAACTCCTCGGCCATCTGAACAAATTATCATCAAAATGTGGGGAAACAAAAAAGTTGAAAACCCTCACATTAAGAAAACTTCTATAGGGTAAGCATTTATTCCATCCATATAAGAAAAATCAATCTATTATTTTAGGAGGAAAATTATGTTTGATTTAATCATTAAAAATGGACGTATTTATGACGGAACAGAAAATCCTTGGACAAAATCTGATATTGGGATTAAAGATGGTATTATCCGTAAAATTGGCGATTTGAAGAATAAAAGTGCAAATCGAGTTATCGATGCAGAAAAAATGGCTGTCACTCCAGGGTTTATCGATACACATGTACACTCGGACCTTCTATGTACCAAACCAGAGATTCATAAAATTAAGGTTTTGCAAGGGGTAACAACAGAATTATTTGGGCAGGACGGGATATCTGTAGCGCCTGTATCTGAACAAACAAAACCCCTTTGGCAAAAGCAATTAAAGGGGCTAAACGGCGATATTGGAGATTGGCCATGGAATACGATTGAAGAGTACCTTGAATTTTTGGATCATTCTAAAATTTCCGGCAATGCAGCTTATCTAGTTCCTCATGGAGCTGTACGTACATTGGTAATGGGATTTGATGGCCGGCAAGCTACTAAAGAAGAAATGGAGAAAATGAGGGATCTTGTCGAGGAAGGCATGAAACAGGGAGCTGTGGGGTTGTCTTCAGGCCTGGTTTATCCTCCTAATGTATTTTCCTGCAAAGACGAATTAATTGAAATTTGCAAAGGTGCAGCGAAGTACGATGGTTGCTTTGTGGTTCATATTCGCAATGAAAGCAACAAATCACTAGAGGCGCTAGATGAAGTTATTGATGTAGCAAGACAATCTGGGGTACGGCTGCATGTTTCCCACTTTAAGGTTGCTGGGAAAATTAATCGAGCAAAGTATGAACAGGCTCTAGTAAGAATGGATGAAGCGAGGTCAGAAGGGATAGAAGTAACATTTGATCAATATCCATATACAGCAGGGTCTACTGTTTTTCATGCTATATTACCACCTTGGATGCATTCTGGCGGTACAGCAGAATTGTTGGAAAAGCTAAAAGATCCTAGCGTACAAGCTCGCATAAAAGAGGACTTAAAACATAATTCCGATTATGAAAATTGGGTATTGAATTGCGGGTGGGAGAATATCACGCTTACATCCGTCTCAACGGATAAAAATCGGTGGGCTGAAGGAAAGAACATGGTGGAAATTGCCAATCTCTTAAATGTTGAACCTGCCGATGCAGCATTCAAACTTCTTCTTGAAGAAAGTGCGGGAATTACTATGCTTGTACACTGGGGTGATGAAGAAATAATTACTGGTGGAATACAGCATCCCTTACAAATTGTAGGATCTGATGGCATTTTTGGAGGAAAACCTCATCCTCGCTTATATGGTACGTATCCGAGAGTATTGGGGCACTTTGTAAGAGACAATAATGCCCTTACGCTTGAACAGGCAATACGTAAAATGACCGGTGCTCCTGCTCAATTGTTACGTCTAAAGAAAAGAGGGTTAATAAAAGAAGGATTTACGGCTGATATTGTTATTTTTGATCCACTAACCATTCGTGACAATGCTACTTATGAGGATCCGTTACAAGAGCCCTCAGGTATTAACTATGTAATTGTTAACGGACAGCTGGCTGCAGAAAATGGGAAGTACTTAGGGGTAACCGCTGGTCAAGTGTTAAGGCGGGAACCTGTATATGCCGAGAATGTTTCTGTATAAAGATTTACAGAATTTAGCCACTTACCGGAAATCTGCAAATTGAAGAATTCTTGACGATAATGATGTCTTTTTCCCTTTCAATTAAAGTTATTCAAAATGAAATCCTCTGAGATCAGAGCAGAATGCAGAGTGAAGGTAATTGGGAAAAAGACTATTAATATATCCATTAGAAGAAATAGCTGAAGCCGAAATTGTATTTGGAAAAAATTTATGGAAAAATGGTATTAAGAATAAGTTAATAAATAAAAAGGCTAGAAAAGACTAACGTCAATTTTCTAGCCTTTTAAAAAAGCAGGGTAGATTACATCCACGATCTAGTTAGAAAAAACTACTGAAATTTACGTGGAATCCCGGTAGAGCGTCCACTGCATTAGCCAGACGGGTATAAGGATCCTTCAGAAATCTACTAGGTGCAGCAATATTGCAATGTCAATATCTTGTCCTTTTTCTTGTATGTGTCTTTAGAGGCTTCCTTTAGATTTAGGATTGGGGGTAATCATATAGCTCCTTACTTGCAAGATGGCTGGTTTTCAAACGGAAAATTATGCTGTAGTGGATGGTTATTTTATACTTTAAGTAAGTTATCATTTAGTTAAGTAAAATAACGATCCAGAAGTAAGAAGAGGTGTGCTGAATGAAAGTGATGTTAGGTTTAGTGGTATTGATCTTAATTCTTGCTGTTGTTTCTACGTTGGTGCTGACAGGCAAATCAGACGAGGACTACGGAAATTCGGCTAAGAAAAATACAGCAAATTTAACTTTAATATATGTGGTGGTTATATTTATTGCTCTCACTTCACTTGGAATCTATATTTGGCGGGCTTAATTAGCTAAGGGAGATGATGAGAAGTGACATGGGCTGTTTTAATTCCAATTATACTTGTTAGTTTATTAAAAATTGTCATAACCTGCCTGCCAACGGGTACTGTCAATTGGCTCCTCAGCAAATTTGAAACACATTCCAAGCTTAAAGAGGAGGACGTTACCGTTACCTTTGGAGATAAGATTCTCGAAAGCGAGGAAAAAATTAAATTTATAAATCAATTTAACGAAGAATTTTTATCAAGAAGCACTATATCCATCCTGGGAACGAACAGAATTTTTTATCGCCATCGAAAGCCGGCACGCCCGTAATAATGGATGTAAAGCGGGGGGAAACAAACCCCAGGATTATTGTATACAGTTATAGTGATCGAATTGATGTGGTAAAACAATACAGAAAAAAAGTTGTTGTCTATAGCCTGATTTCCGAGGAACTCCAGCATAGCCGTTTGGCTGTGCAGGGCAGATAGTATAGAGACAACACTGAATAAAAAATAATACAACCGAATATTGGCCAGATAGAATCACGCATGGGTAAAAGAATCCATGCGTGATTTACCTTTAACTCCAATAAACTAAACGCCATCCTTAAAATTGATTGCTGCTATATGAATGCAAGGGCTTCAGCAAATCGTTTAATACCTTCATGAATGTTTTCTTCTTTTTCCCTTGCAAATGTAAAACGGATAAATCCTTTCTCAGTTCCCATTGAGCTGCCAGGAACGTAGATGACGCCTCTCTTAATAGGATTCTTCGAGTAATCTAATCCATTAAAATCCTTCTTGATTCTGAAGCATAGATGTATACCGCCTTCAGGGACGTTATATTCAACTTGATCATGAAAAAAGGTCTGCAGACTTGTATCAATCTGCTTGCTTCGATGATCTAATTGCTTCACTAAATGCTTAATATGGGATTCAAATTTGCTGGATTCAATAAAATCATTGGCAATCCATTGAGAATAGCTTCCATGTCCAAAATCGTCCTGCTGTTTTGCATCTGACAATCTTTCAATTACCGGTTTCGGTCCGATAATCCAGCCTATTCTTAGGCCAGAAGCAACAATTTTTGTCAGAGAGCTAATATATAGAACATTTCCATTTTGATCAAGGGATTTAAGAGTTTTCATTTTTTCACCTGTGAAAGAGGTTAAGCTATATGGATCATCCTCCACAATGGGAATGCCATATTTAGAAGATAGTTCCAGGATTTTTCTTCGTTGGTTTTCAGGTAATAATGTACCCGTTGGATTTTGGTATATAGGATTTAAAAAGATCATTTTAATTTGGTGTTTTTTATATAATGCAGTGATATCGTCCGGATCAATTCCATCCTTATCTGTTTATAAGTAATAGGTTTTGATGCCGGCAGATTTAAAGAGGGGGAGGCTATAGTGATAAGAAGGATCCTGGATCGCTACAGCATCACCCGGTTTCAGGAGACATTGAATCACAAGATGCAAGGCTTGCTGTGCCCCTGAGGTAATCAGGATAGAAGAAGATTCAGCCTCAATGTCCCGAAATGTTTTTACATGGGCAGCAAGAGTTTCTCTAAGAATTTCATTCCCTTGGGGATGGTCATATCCCAAAGGGCCAATAAAGGATCAGCTGGATGTAATTTCTCTTAGGGACGATAAGGGAAAAAGGTCTTGAGACAGTTCCCCGCTGGCTAAGTTAATCAGCTTGGTCCCAGTTAGTTCCCTATGGATTCTTTTTGTAACAGAGAAATTAGGCAAAAAGGGGCCCGCTTCAATGTATCTGTTCCAGCTTGGAATCCTTCTCTTTGTCATCCCCCAAATATCCTTGCTGATCGTTGTACCGCTTCCCTGATTGCGTTCGATGATTCCATTGGACTCCAGTTCATCATATGCCGCAACAACCGTGCTCCTGTTGATGTTAAACTGTTTGGCCAATCCTCTTTCAGAGGGAAGCGGCTTATCGGGGGAAAAGTGCCATCTGCAATCCCATTTTCAAGATAAAAAGCAAGCTGCTTATAAATAGGTGTTCTCGACTTTCTGTCAGGTATCCAATCCAATTGAAACAATCCTTTTCATAAAATAATGGCCTTTTTTGATATATAACACCTTTCTTTTAATGATGGATTGACTGGAGCTGCCAACTAGCTTTACCGAAAACACCATTATCCAAAAATTCTCGTCCAATGGGCAGACTGATGAGTTTTTGAGTGGAATTTTATGTTACTGGCTTTTAACCGGTGCAAGGTGAATTTTTCACTCTAATTCAGAAACTGTTCTTTCATTGAGAGGCTGAATTGACCTGCTATTATGAGGGAAAATAGAACCAAATGCATTAATTTGTTCTTTTGACAGCTCAATCGGCTGCTCTAAGACGAACCATTTTACTCCCTCAGAACAAGGCGGTGTTGTTAATGACCCGCTATAGCTGAAGAGTTTTCTCTCTTTTGGCAATAAGTTTTCAAGGTTTATAGACTTGTCCAAAATAACATCCTTTTCCGTTTTCTCTTTTGGAAGTGCGGCCCAGATTTCTTCAAGTACTTTATTTTCATTTCCAGTATGAATAAGAAATCCAAGAACAGCCAACTGTCCTTCTTTGTTTTGATGAACTAAATGTCCCTCCATCTCAAACTTATTTCCGTTAAGCTGGTGTTCACTGGGATTATGAAAGTGCATTTGCTTCAGTGTATACTCTTCATCATTTACTATTATCTTATTTCTGCCAGATGTATCATTAGCTTGTATAGTATGGCCATTGTTCATAAGTGTAAAAGCTGTAGGGCTATAGTTTATTTTAATTTCACTTAATGCTTGATCGGTCTGTTCATTAGTTTGTTCAATGTCGATTGGTGACTGTTCTGTACCATCTGCGCACGCAGAAAATGCATCGATTTTTCCCCAATGTTCCGGACCGGTATCTCCATTGTAAGACCAATGAGTCTCACTTTTATCCGAATTCTTTTTCTCAGGTGAAGTTTGCGTAGCAGAAGTACAGGCAGTCATGAATAGTAAGACAGTTCCAAGAAATAATTTTGTAAATAAATTATTTTTCATATACTCTCCTTTCAAATTACAGGTCTTCGTCTAAAGGAAATTCTCCCCTTATTATTATTGTAAAATTTAGAATAAAATGGAACATGTCTTTTTACTTAATTTTTTCAGTATAAATTAAGTGAATAGTGAATAAGAATATGCCTGCTTGGTGCCTTTTTATATAATGTTAGTTGAATGATTCAATGATTATTGATATATATATAATTAGGTAGATAAGTAAGGCGGGATACTAACATATTGGTTTATGTTGTTCAACAATGCTATACTGAAAAATATCCATCGTTTAAGAAAAATATTTATTCTTATTAAATCATGCTACTTGTTTAATAAGTTTGAATAACATCTTGACCAATGATAAGGTAAATAATTATCTCCTGTGAGAAACGGTGGTTAAAAATATTTGAATACATATCGGGGGCTGGTGGAAACTGGCTGAGATTGCAACTATTCCGTTGCTGACCGTGATAACCTGTTGGATAATGCCAGCGTAGGGAATGTGATTAGGGGAACTATGAGCACTTTGCGCCTGCAGAGTGCTCTTTTTGTTTTCCTAAAGTAAAGGGCCAGCAAATAAATATAGTAAGCTCTTATGTTCAGCTTTACATAATTTCAAAAAAGAGGGTATGACGAAATGAGAAATGAAATCGTAGACCGTGTTCTTCATTTTATGAGAAGTGAAGATTTTTCTGATGAAGCCTTTAATGACCTGGCATTAAATTTGTTTCGGTACCAATATTCGAATAACAAACCTTTTCAAATGTATTGTCGTCAGAAAGGGAAAACACCTAGGATGGTCAAAAGTTGGAAGGATATCCCTGCGGTGCCCATAAATGCATTCAAGGAGCTCACCCTAAGCTGTGAGGATACGGAAACTGCAGAGGATGTGTTTATGACAAGCGGAACAACGAAAGGGGTTAGAGGGAAGCATTACCACCCAACATTAGAGGTATACAATCAATCCATGTTAAAAAACTTTAAAGCTCGTTTTATGAAGGAGCATAAACAAATAAAAATGGGTATCCTATTTCCCGCTGAAAAGAATATGCCCAATTCTTCTCTGTCACATTATCTAGCATTGGCATATAAGGAATATGGGACACATGACAGCCAATATTTTGTCGATGGACGGGGCTTGAAGGTTGATTCCTTATTGCTCGCCTTAGAGCAAGCTGAGGAATTGGGTCAGTCAATAGCGCTTCTTGGTGCATCCTTTAGTTTTGTTCACTTGTTTGATGAGCTGCAAGCAAAGGGGAGATACTTCCGCCTTCCAGCTGGAAGTAGAATTCTAGATACTGGTGGCTTTAAGAATAAATCAAAGGAGCTGGATTTAGAGACGTTTTATACCCAGCTTTCGACATTGTTAGGGGTTGATAAGTCGGAATGTATCAATATGTATGGAATGACTGAATTGAGTACGCAATTTTATGATCATGGGAATAGTACAGTACCATCAGTAAAATCAGGTCCACATTGGATACGAACAAGGCTGATAAACCCATTAACAGGGGAAGAGGTTGTGAAGGGAGAAAAAGGAGTGCTGGTTCATTGTGATCTAGCAAACTTTAATTCAGTCACAACGATTTTAACGGAGGACCTCGGTGCAGAGAAAGAGGAAGGATTTATATTATTAGGGCGGGCACAAGGAGCAGAGGCAAAAGGATGCTCAATGGCTGTAGATGAATTCATACAGGCAGCAAAGGGGTCATTTCAATGATGGAAATCGCAGGCTATCTTCCAAGCACTCTCAAGGGGGAGCCAGAATATAAAACCTTAACCTTTGAAGGAAATGACAGGAAGCTAGACGTACAAGTTCCACTATTATCACAACAGCAGCTTGATCAGGTTATTAATGTGGTAAAAGCTTCAGCTGCCTCGGTACTTAAATCTTTGTCTGTGACAGAAATTATTGAAATCATTGATAAAGTTATTGAGCAATTGCTGGATCGATCTAACCCCTATCGGCAAAAGGCAGAAGAATTATTGCCAATTGTAACAGGTTATAACGAGGAAATAATTAGGCTTGGGTTAACAAATTATCTAAAAACTTTTCGCAAGCAAAATTTGCAGCGTTTTATTGCGGAGGATTTTGGAAACCCTTTGCTATTAGAAGACTTTCAGCCAAGAGTCAAAAAAGGATTTTCTAAGGCTGTAGGAGCAAATATTACGGTTCAAGTCTGGTCTGGGAATGTTCCTGCTCTTCCACTTTGGAGCCTCATATCAAGTTTAATCGTAAAATCTGGCACCATTGGCAAGCTGCCGAGTGCGGAACCCTTATTTGCAGGCTGGTTTGCAAAGATGATTGCCGAGGCTGAGCCAAAACTTGCAGATTGTTTAGCCGTCATTTGGTGGAAGGGCGGTGACGAAGAAAAGGAGAAGCGTGTATATCAGCATGCGGATATTGTTCTTGCTTATGGCGGCAATCAAGCACTGGATTCAATAAAAAGCCGTGTTCCCATTACCACCCGCTTCCTTCCATTTGGTCATAAAATTAGTTTTGGTATTGTTTCAAGGGTTAGCCTTGACTCTCGTAAAGTATGGAAAACAGTCCGGGATGCTGCATATGATGTAATTCGGTATGATCAACAAGGCTGTTACTCTCCGCATGTTTTTTATGTGCAAAATGGCGGGAATATTGAACCGAGAGAGTTTGCCAGATATTTAGCCCATGAATTAGAAAGCTTTGAAAAGAGGTACCCTCGCAGAAGTCTTTCATTAGAAGAAGCAGCAAAACTTGTTGAATGGAGACAAAAGGAAGAGTTCAGTTTATTTACTAACCAAGAAAAAGAAATCCTTGGTGAACAAAATAATTCCTGGGTGGTCGTTTTTGATAAAGCTGAAAATGAGTTAACACCAAGCTGTTTAAATCGAGTCATCAGAGTTGTTGAAGTGGACGAGTTAGTTGATATCCCGTCATATATCGAGAACTCAAGATCGTATCTGCAAACGGCTGGGATCGCAGCGTCACCAAAAGAACTCTTTGAAATCGCAGAGCTATTAGGAAGAGTGGGAGTAACACGTATAACAAGGTTGGGAAATATGACAGCCCCAGAAGCAGCATGGCATCATGATGGACGTTTTAATTTACTGGACTTAGTAAATATGGTGGATATTGAACACCTTGCGGAGGAATATTCAGAAAATCTTGCCTCTTATGTAGATTAGGAGATAATACTATGAGTTTTTTAATCATTGACAACGTAACCTATAGTTATGATGGAGAAAAAAATATAATAAATGATACATCGTGGGAGATTAAAAAGGGAGAATTTCACAGCCTATTAGGACGAAGCGGCTGTGGGAAGACAACTTTATTGAAAGTAGCAGCAGGACTTCTAGAGCCCACTACGGGGGCAGTTGCGTTAGGAAATAAGAAAATAACCGGACCTTCATCTGACATCGGCTTTGTTTTTCAGGCACCTACACTACTGGAGTGGAAGACGGTCCTTGAAAATATTCTTTTGCCCATTTCATTAAAAAGAAAGCGAACAGCGGAAGATTGCGAGAGAGCCAAGACATTATTAAGGATGATGAAGCTAACGGATTGTGACGGCCATTATCCATCTGAACTATCAGGTGGCCAGCAAAGCCGTGTCGCTATAGCACGAGCCTTGATTAATCATCCTTCAATGTTATTTTTGGACGAGCCTTTTGCTGCACTTGATGCCATTACAAGGGAAGAGCTGCAGGATGATTTATTATCACTGTGTCATGATCAAAAAATGACAGTATTATTTATTACTCATGATATAACTGAGGCAGTGTATTTATCGGATCGGGTTGCAGTCATGAAGAACGGAGAAATTATTTTAGAATTAACCGTACCACTGCCAAAGCCGCGTCAAGCTTCTGATCGGTACAGTTCCTCGTTTAATGAGCATTGCTTAAAGATTCGAACTGCCATGAATGGGTGGGAAGGATGAAAAACTACAGACTTTATTCATTCGTACTGTTCCTCTTGCTAATGATCATATGGGAGCTTATCGCAGGTACGATGTCAGAGCTTATTTTACCTGCTCCTTCAGTCGTCTTATCTGTACTTTGGGATGGAATGGTGTCCGGGTATCTCTTGCCGCATCTTTATAGGACATCCTTAGAAGTTATTTTAGGACTTTTCTTTGGAAGTCTAATAGGTTTAATAGCGGGTATGATCTTGGGAGAAATTGAATTCTTAAGAAGAATCATTCTTCCCTATGTCATTGCCAGTCAGGCTGTGCCAAAGCTTGCACTTGCCCCGTTATTTATCTTGTGGTTTGGCTTTGGGATGACATCAAAAGTAGTCATAACCGCCCTTATATGCTTCTTTCCGCTTCTGGAAAACACTATCGTGGCAATTAAGCAAACTGATTCAAATAAAAAAGAATTATTTCGAGTTTTAAATGCTACAAGATGGCAAACATTACTTCATCTAAAACTTCCCTCCGGGCTGCCTAGTATTTTGGCTGGATTTCGTGTCGCGGTAGTATTAGCGGTTGTTGGAGCCGTTGTTGGGGAGTTCATTGGAGGCAGTGAAGGATTAGGAGCCATGATTATTGCATCACAAGGGATGATGGATACACCCTTAATGTTTGCTGTCCTTATATTACTCACCCTGCTAGGGATGTTTTTTTATGAAGGTGTGCGACTGGTAGAGAAATGGCTTATAAAGCCCAAAAAGAAGGAGAAAATGAATAGAAAATGAAGACCATGATGAAGGCATTTATTATAGCAATTTTAACAATCTTAACAGCATGTAACCAAGATTCAACTAGTACAACACAAGAGAAAGCAACGCTGGAATTAATTCGAGTAGCAAGCTGGAGCAAACCGATTACAGAACAAACAAACCTGCTTGTAGAGGAGAAGAAAGGGTTTTTCAAAGAACAAGGATTAAACATGACCTTTATTCCTGGTGCAGGAGGGGGAGATGCAATTAAAAATATTCTCACAGGAAAAGCCGACATTGCTTTTACTGATCCAGGCTCATTATTTTTTGCCTTAGACAAAGGGGAAAAACTAAGAGTGATTTATAATATCTATCCTCAGAATGTGTTCAATATTGTTTCATTAAAAGATAAAGACATTACGAAGCCAGAAGACTTAAAAGGGAAAACGATTGGTGTTTACAGCCTTTCAAGTGGGACAAGACAAAATTTATTAGTTTTATTACATGAGGCAGGCTTAACAGAAGAAGACGTGAAGATTGTTGAAACAGGCATCTTAAACTTTGCTCCATTAATGCAAGGACAAGTGGACGCAACAGCTGCTACAGATACTGGTTTATTTAATGGCCAACAGAAGAGTCTGGGTGAAGTGAACGTCATGGAGGTTAAGAACTATCTAAACTTTCCAAGTGATGTATTTGTTGTAACAGAGGAAACATACCAGGAGAAAAAGGAGCTTTTACAAAGCTTTATCATTGGTTATAGAAATAGTGTTGAATGGATGATAAATAATCCGGATGAAGCAGCTTCTTTAGCGGCGGCCTATGCTATTGATGGGAAAAACGAAGCCAATAACCTGGAAATTATTAAGATTCGCAACGAATCAAGTGTATCGGCAACAACTGAGGAACGGGGCTTAGGCACTTTTGACATGGACATGTTACAAGCGGCAGCAGATACCTATAGAAGATTAGGATTGGTTGAAAACCCACTGAACATGAAGAATATTGTAACAGAGGAGCTTATTCCGAAAAAATAATAGGAGATATGGAATGAAATTTCAAAACAAAGTTATGCTTGTCACAGGATCAAGTCGTGGAATCGGGGCATCCCTTGCAAAAGGTTTTGCCAAAGAAGGTGCTACTGTTGTCGTTAATTATGTAAAAAACCAATCAGCAGCTGAAGAGGTTGTTTCAGCTTGTATTGAACTTGGTGGAGATTCTTGGGCCATTCAAGCTGATGTAACGCAGGAGCACGCTGTAAAGGATATGGTTGATGAAATCTTATTAGAAACAGGAAAAATTGATGTGGTCGTAAATAACGCTTTTAGACCATACACTTTTAATCCAGATCAACGAAAATTAGCCTGGCAACTCACTTGGGAGGATTATCAGGAGCAAATGGATGGTACACTTCGTTCTACTCATTACCTTTGCCAGGCTGTTATTCCAGCTATGAAAAAGCGAGTTCAAGGAAGCATTATCAATATGGTTAGTAATTTAGTAGAAAGGCCGATTGTACCATACCCTGACTACACAACCGCTAAAAGTGCTGTTGTAGGTTATAGTAGAAATTTGGCTGCAGAACTGGGGTCTTTTGGAATTAGAGTCAACTGTGTAGCGCCAGGATTAGTCTATCCAACAGATGCAAGCCGTGATACAAAAGAGGAAGTAAAGGAGATGATTATTTCCCAAACACCATTAAGACGGCTTGCTTCACCAAGTGATATTGAGGGGCCGGTCTTATTTTTAGCTTCAGATTGGAGCAAATTTATGACAGGGCAGACACTTTATGTAGACGGTGGCCTTGTTATGCAGTAAAGAAAGTGGAAGGAGTTAGTTAAATTAGCTAAAGCATTTAGCTTATTAAGAAGTGGGTCATTTGGTAAGCAATAATGGCTTCAATAGTTCAATTTGCAATTTGGTTCTTTCTTTTACAAAAAGAAGATACAGGTAGGGTTAGTTCATTTTTATTCCAAGCACCATTTTTTGGCGTGCTTTCTGGTTGGCTCTTACCAATGAAAAATTAGATATATCAACTTTAATTGGAGGCAGTCACATTTTAGTAGGGATTTATTTGGTTAACAGACAAAAAATATGGAATAGAAAAACAATATTAGACGACGGTCTAAGCCGGGTTCCTCATTTTGGCCGCTTCCTCTACGCCAAATTCTGAGATGGCTCCTATTAATGGACCAAATGTTAACAGGGCAAGTATGATTCCAACTAATACAACCCACCTTAATTTGAGTTTGTCTTTAAGATATTGAGTCAAAAATAAAATAGCAGTGATGTCAAACAGGCCTGAACATGAACAGAGTATTCCTTTAAATAAACCTTCAATGCCATTTTCATAGAGGGGAAACAGCAACTCGTAATTCTTGTTTGGAATATTCCCTGCTGCGACAAAAAAGCCAAAGAATGAAACAATCGGAATGACAATCAAGGCAATGGCGCTAATCGTCCTGATTCCTTTGACAGATGCATAAAAACAAACAAGGGAGAAAAGAAAGACAATCATTAAATTCGGGACTTCAAAAGCGTAATTACCTTTGGCCCAAAAAAACGTGAATTTGAGGGTGATAAAAGCTGAAAAAAGAAAATATAGTCCAAACAATAAAGCAATAATGGAATAAATCCAGGAAGGCAGCCCTTTTCTTTTCAGTAAAGTAATGAGGTCATTTTGACGGTCCATTTTTTTATAGATATAGAAAATTATCAGGCACCAGAGAATCATAGGTACTATACTAAAAAGAACACTTAACCAGGAATCCCGTTTCGCTGTTGAAAGCAGGATTGGAAGAATGAGCACGTGCACAAGAAATCCTGTAGAAATGATGTGCAGAATATATGTGCAAGGATTGAATTACTTTTTGATTCATTCGATCACCTTTGAATTCTTTAATGTCTGTTCTATAGTTTGAACTCCGCTTTGTTAATTTATGTACACTCTTTTTTGAAGACAGAGAAGATGTACCGGCTAGAAAAATAATCAATTTCAAGGACTCCAGATACATGTATCTCTGTAACTATAAAGGGTTTTTAGAAAATACTAAGCCAGTGTGCACCTATTTGGAGCTGCAGCTCTCGATGCTGGCTTTGTCTGGTTCGTCACATTGGTCTGAACGATTTATCCGCTGATGGGATATCTTGGATTTAGGCTGATAGCGGCGAGTAAGAATGCGTGGTTTAGCATTAAGAGGAAGGCTATGGATGTCAAAACAACGATTCCTATTGAACAATAAGAGCAAGGAAGGTAAATGAACAGATTTAAGAAGCTCGATTCGCGGTGCGGAACTGCGAATCGAGCTTCTTTTTCTTGATTGATCCTTAAAAATAAAAATTTCTTAACATATTTTTTCTATATCCTTGTTTAACAACTATACACCTGTCCCTCCTTTTGAATAATCTATTATGAAGGAGGTGAGCTGTAATGTTAGGGGATGCGAAAGAGAATCAGTCAAGCTGTTCTTCTGGAAGAAAGCTTAAATCATTATTTCCACAAATAGAAATTGTGCCTAGAAGTAATCTGGGAGACACTCCAGACGACAACTGCGAGTATTATTGTATCGGCTATGTTTGTGTTAAAGTCTGCTATGGAGAATAACCAGCTTATTATGACCATGAGCGTGTTATGCGCTCAGGTGTACATAAAAGTACTGTTCCTGGATTGATGATTTATAGCTTAACAGTCAGTTATTAGAATAACTCAAAAACCTATAGTATAGACACTATTTAACAGGCTGTTCTTTCCTTGAAAATTTTGCTTGGCAACCTAAATTTTCATCACAATAGCAAAGAAATAAAGAGAAAAAACCACTCGAAGTGGTCTTCTAATCTCTCATTGCTCCTGCCTCTCTGGAAGTCATTGCACCTTGCCCCCGGCTTACATCTTTTTGGATTTCTTGTTTTACTTTTTGCGGATCAGTTCCGGCAGGTTTCGTCATATTATTCTTCGCTTGTTGCTCCTGTTGCATACAGATCCCTCCTCAATTTTTTTAAACAAACTTATAATTTACAATAAAACACTCATTTATCAGAGGATTTGAGAAAAAAGTGAGGAGAGCATTAAAGCCAAGAAGACCACTTTCTGCTTTAAGCATGATAATTATGTATTAATGACTGTTGCGATAAGGGCACGATCACTTAAAAAGCTGCTATCATAAGCATTTATAGAATTACCACCTATAGAAAGAGAATATCGTATACTCTCCAGAAGATGCCTGCGTTCCTTATCGTATGCTACAGGATTTATTCCATTCTATTTCGTCATAGTAAAGATTCTTCCATTATTTAACTCGCACCAATCTAATCCGTCATATGTTTCCTTATTGCCATACTTATTAAAAAAAGCTTCCTTGTTATCGAATACTTCCATTAAGCCATTTTCCAGAAATGTGATCATTTGAAAAGTATTTAATTTAAAAACGCTGGAGACAGCTATTAATTCACCTATATGGACATTGTTGGCAACATTTTTCAAAATTCACACTCCTTATTAGAAAAATTCTGCTCAGATACACCGTTCCTAATAGAAATAACCCGATACGTGCCTAACAATACATATATTTTTAATCTTAGCTGTACAGATGAATGTATGCGCCGACTCTACCAATACAAATTCAAAAGAAAAGAACTGACTGTTAGCTGACGGTTTTCTCTGTTTAGAGATAATCGTTAGAAAACACTTTATTGTGTTATTATTTGGGTAAAGGATGCAGGCTTATACGAAGGTACTTGCAGCATTTGCTGATCATTCTGATTTAGTGACTGTATGGAACACTGCTAGAGAAGCGTTTGGACCATACCAGTACCTTAACTGGAGTCACCGTTTTGGGTTATGAAAATCAATTAGTTGAAATAAAAGCAGTCGCTGCAGTATCGAAAAAAGGCAGAGGGGGATAAATTTATGCAATTTATTATTACGGCTTATGACGGCACTGATGAGAAGGCCTTGGAAAGAAGATTACAGGCAAGGGAAGAACATCTGAGAGGTGTAGAGAAGAGATGTAAAGAAGGAGAGCATTTATATGCTGGAGCGATCCTTGATGATGAAGAAAAAATGATTGGCTCCATGATGGTGGTGGAGTATCCATCAAGAGAGGAACTGGACCTATGGCTTAATGAAGAACCTTATGTAACCGGAAAGGTATGGGAGAAAATTGAGGTTCATCCTTGTAAGGTGCCACCCATTTTTATGCAGCTGCATGGGGAAAGAAGCTCATAATACATCAATCTGAATTTGAAAACCGGTTAAACGATTGTTTTCTGCCGTCTGTATAAGTACTGGCGGCTTTTTAGTGTAAATGTAAATAACTGATGATCATCTTTTCCCTTTGGTGCTAATGTAGTTAATCCTGTGATTTATTTAAAGAACGATCGGTATTCTATTCTCCATATAAGATATTCAGTTTGTAACTGGGACCATACAAAGCCGCCGACCATTAAGGCGAAGTAGAGTTTCCTAACTTGTTTATTTTCTGATTTTCTTCCTGCAAATGCAGTATGAAAGGCTGCCAGGACGTGCGCCAATACAGGGAGAAAATTTTTCATCTTTAACACTCATTTCTTTTTAATTATAATTCAGGAATTTATATATTCTTCCTTTAAACGCCCATGCAAAAACTTACTAGTGTTAATTTGTTTAGCTAGACCAATATTCATCTGAGAACGTTCCCCGTTTTTCACCCACTTTCGAAATGAACCAGGTAATAGAGCTTAGGGCAATTAACACAATTTCCAATGTAAAGATAGATGGATAAGGACCCGGTAAATCAATTAAACTCGGGCTTTCGGTTTGTGCCGCAAGTACCAATAATTTCAGTCTGGCTGGTTATTTACGAAAAAAATGATTGGCAAAAGTAAAGATCAATAGCTTCCTTGTGTTTTACAGAAAATAAGCTAAATTGGAACGAATGATTACTGCGGCTAAACCAACCCATGATTTTCCTCCCCACTAATGAATAAGAGCAAACATAAGGGATGCTTATTCTATATGATTTATACACTTTTGGGCTCTAAATGGTTAAAGTCATAAAAAATTATTGCCCTTTGATTCTTATCAAGATTGGAAGTCCATTGAAATAGAATAAGATACATTTTTCTACCGATAATAAGGAATATTTTAAAAAAGAAAGAGGAGAGTATTCCATGCGAGATGTAACTTCTTCAAAACCGAAATCAGAGCCTAACGCTGTTCCTTTAGGGGTTAAGTTAACAGATAATGAAATTACAAATGGACTAGCATTTAAGCTCGTTACATCCTCTCAGCTTTGTGCAAAGAGAAAAGCAGATGCATTATGTAATGATGCAGTAAAAATGTGGATTGAATTCTTTCTTGAATGGGCTATGTTTGGTGGAACTCTAAAAACAATTATGCGAAAACGAGGGTGGATGAAGGTTCCGCCTTATTATTTTCCCCCTGGATTTATGAATAAGTAGAAAACGAACTCATATTTTTATTTTGGCTCTGTTAATCAAATGTAAATTAAGGGCCTTATAATAGGCCCTTAATTTTTTCATCTTCAACTAACGCTCCCCCCAATTGAAGATTACATCTATCTTTTTCCTAAAGAAAAACCATCAAACAACTTTCCCCCAAATGGCTGCAGGACATTATCAGCTAATTCTATAACTTGGCCTTTGTTGCCTGTCTTATAAAATATATCAAAAGCCTTTACAAATTGATTTGCGAACTCCTCATCATAATCTTTTAATGAACGATATACCCATTTAGATGCACCAATCCATAGACGGTTTGTTCTCAAAACGAATTCACTTAATAACTCAGCAAGTGTAGTGGCTATAAATAATTCTTCTGATCTATTAGAAGAACCTATAAAATCATCGAGTGCATCCGAAAGAAAATATCGCTTTGTATTTATCGTTTCTTCGGACCATTCTTGTGGACCGTTATGTAATAAATCATTTGCCTCTTTTCTTATAGACTCAATTACCCCATCATCTTTTAGGACGATCCCTTCTGAAACCATTCTTGGCATCGACGGTCTCGCTCTTTCATAATCCATTTTAAAAAATTGTTTATAAGAGGTTAAAGTATGTACAAACACTTCAATATACCAGCCATATTCTATTAATGACTCTCTGTAAGATGTTCTATTGTTTTTATCAAAAATAACAATATCAAGGTCAGACTTTTCTGTTGCTTCACCCCGTACAACACTTCCTGCTAATAAAGCTCCCTTACAATTCGGAAAATGGGCATTAACAAACTGGTGTGCTGCTTCGATAGGGGGTAATTTATTCAAATTTGTCACTGGTTTCACATCCGATTAATAAAATTTCATATACTTGTTCTATATTTTAGAGGAAAATACCTTTAAATTCCATGCCTTGCTTAACTATCCTGTCCTGTTGAAGAAGTGAAAATTAACTAAAACTTTATCAAAAAGTACTATTGGCATTTAAGAGTTTGTTAAAGTTAATGCATACTATTCCATCGTAAACACACCTAGGATACGGTAAGAAGAATTTTAGTTCCCTTTAAGCATTATATTGGAGAGTATGTATGGCACTGTCACATTCTTGAACACGAGGATCATGATATGATGAGACCGCTAATTATTACAGATAAGGATGGTGAGCAGGTAAATCAATTATAAAAAAATGGACCAAGTTCGCCATAGGCGAGTCAGAATTCAATAAAGCTATGTTCAAAAAAGCAGCCCTCAGGACGGATTTTTGCCTAGTGTATTTTAATGGTTATGTAAATAGATTATGATGTTTTTTAGTTGTTTGCTATTTTTCGGATACGATGATAGGTTCTCCAACAGAGTTTCAATCGTCATGGGAATGTATAGAAAAATCAAGCCTGTAATTGTGAACGTTGCTGCTGTGATTTTTAAGTTAATCTGCTAAAGTAATCAATGCGGAGGATACCTTTTTAAAAAAGATTTTGGTAAGGTACAGCGGCAGGTGAGATAGTTAGTCGTAACAGTGATCCCGGTAAGACTGTAATGAAAGCTGAAATATCGTGGAATAAATCTAATCTTACCAGCTGTACGATAGTTCCCACACGCACCTCTCTATAATTACTTCAACTATTCATATATAATATAAGCAATTCTAAATCCAAAAAGGTGAACATTTCATGAATACAACGATCAAAGATATAGCAAAGCTTGCTGGAGTCGCGAAGAGTACCGTTTCCAGGTATTTGAATGGCGGCCATGTAAGCGAACAGACAAAAGCCAAAATCAGAAAGGTGATTGAGGAAACGAAGTATGAACCTAATTCGTTTGCACAAAGCCTGAAGGCTAAGAAAACGAACTTTATCGGTGTCATTGCTCCTACGCTGGATTCTTATGTAACATCGACGGTGCTGATGTCAATTGATGAAGAGCTGAGAAAGCGGGAATATACCACCTTGATCATTAGTACAAGCAAGCATGTTGACCGTGAAATCGAAAGCCTGATCAGCTTGTCCCGCCAAAAAGTGGACGGCATAATTCTGATTGCGACAGGCGTAACGGAAAAACATATCGAGACGATTAACTCCATTCAAATTCCGGTTCTGATCGTCGCCCAGGAGGTCGATCATTGCACCTGCATTATTAATGATGATTATCAGGCAGGGTTTAAAATGGGCCAGTATGTTGCACAAAAAGGGCATCGCGCTGTGGCATATATCGGAGTAGCGGAAAGTGATATAGCCGTAGGGCAGCGCCGGAAGCAGGGGATAATGGAGGGTTTAAAGTCTGCTGGAGTCTCTGATGTTAAAACCTTTGTATCCCAGTTTGATTTGCAGGATGCGGCCAGAGTTACACAGGAAGTGCTCGAGGAAAGCTCTCCGACAGCCATTATTTGTGCTACTGACACAATTGCATTTGGAGCGATGAAGACTATCACGAAACTGGGGAAAAAAGTGCCGGAGGATTTTTCAATCGCTGGGTTTGGCGGATACAACATCTCAGAAGTCATTCATCCTGCCCTAACGACCATTCGATTTAAAAATGAAGAGACAGGTGTCATGGCTGCCGAAACGATTATCAAATTGACAAATGGCGAAAAGGTCCCCAACTTGCAGGTCTCCGGTTTTGATTTTATTGAAGGTGAGAGCGTGAAAAGTATATAAAGCTGATAACGTTTTCAAAAATGGGTTGTTGAAAACTGAAAACTGTACTATAATCAAATTAATGGAACCGGTTCCCGCACGACGAACCCTTATATAGGGTGAGAAGCGGGTTGTTTTTTAAACTAAAAAGGAACCGGTTCCAAAAAGTTAATGAACAAACATGACTATTTTTTTATCCAGAAATGGAACCGGTTCCGTTTCTAGATAAAGGGGAGGAAATAGACAAATGGCAAACATAAAATCCAAATACCTGCCTACAGTCCAAGAATTACTAAAGTTAATTGGAGGGAAAGAAAACCTTCAGGGCGCAGCCCACTGTGCCACAAGGCTGCGGCTGGTTCTGAAAGATAATTCACTGGCAGACACGATGGCCATTGGAGAGCTTGATTTTGTGAAAGGTTCGTTCGTAGCTGGAGATCAGCTGCAGATTATCTTTGGGGCAGGTACAGTTAATGATGTATATGCTGTCTTCACAGAAGAAGCAGGCATTTCAGGAATGTCACTTGGCGACGTAAAAGAGCAATCTGCCCAGAAACAGAATGCTTTTCAAAAAGGGATCAAGGCTTTATCTGATGTGTTTGTTGAAATCATTCCAGGCTTATTAGCCGCTGCGCTTTTGATGGGGGTTACAGGACTTCTCAGCCAGGAAGGAATTTTCGGCGAACAGTCGGTGGTTGAAATGTATCCGGCCATTGCTGGCTTTAATCGCTTTATCAGTATCATGTCAACCGGGATCTTTACGATTCTGCCATTGCTTGTTGTGTATTCAGCGACAAAGCGTTTTGGCGGCAACCCGGTTCTAGGGTTAGTGCTTGGTGCGATTATGCTTCACCCCGATCTTGCAAACGCTTATTTAGTTGGAAACGGAACGGTTGAGCCGGAAGTCATCAGTTTATTCGGCTTAAAGGTTTCACTTGTTGCATTCCAGGGCGGGATTATCATTGCATTGTTAATGGGACTTGTTGTGGCTAAGCTTGACCAATTTTTCAGCAGAAAAGTTCCGGATATTATTAAGCTTTTCCTTGCGCCTTTTCTAACGATTGTCGTTTCTGGTTTTCTATTATTCTCGGCTATTGGCCCATTTGGCCGTCTCTTATCAGATGGCATTACCGCGGGTCTGATGTGGAGTGTCGATAACTTAGGGATTGTCGGGTTCATGCTGTTTGCGGGAATCCAGCAGGTGATTGTTATTACCGGCCTTCATCACGTCATTGGAGCAGTTGAAGCACAGTTGATTGCTGACACAGGATCGAACTTCATTATGCCGCTGATGTCGGTTGCTTTAATGGGACAGGGTGGAGCAGTCCTTGGGTACACTTTGGCTCTATGGAAAAATGATAAAGCCAAACAGATTGGCATTTCAGCGTTTGGTTCGACTTTATTCGGAATCTCTGAACCTGCACTGTTTGGGGTTAACGTGAAATATAGATTTCCGCTCGCTATGGGCTGTATTGGCGGTGCCATCGGCGGAGCGTATGTATACATGACAGGTATTAAGGCATTAGGCTTTGGTGCGACTGCACTGCCTGGTTTCGCGATTGTGGCGGCACAAGGAAACGGACATATCAACTACATTATCGCCAATGTACTGGCCTTAGCAGTAGGAGCGATTCTGACGGTTGTGTACTTTAAAGTGAAAAAACCAAACTTAGATTAATAGAATGGGAGGGAGAAATTCCTCTCTTCTCTATTTTTACAGGAGAGGACTTAGTATGGAGAGATATACAGAAGAGAAGTATCGAACGTTATATGAAGCAAAAGAGAATGAACTGGAAAGGCTCCGAGAAAAATCCGCAGAATCCGCATGGAAGCCGGCCTACCATATACACCCGCAGTACGGTTTAATTAATGACCCTAATGGGCTTGCTTATTTCAACGGTGAATTCCACGTCTTTTATCAGTGGTACCCATTTGGTGCAATGCACGGCATGAAGCATTGGGCCCACGTGAAATCAGCGGACCTTGTGAACTGGGAGCGGCTTCCGGCTGCATTGGTGCCGGTGGAGGATTATGAGTCTCATGGTGCCTATTCCGGTGCTTCTCTTGAGGTGGACGGAATGCTCTATTTGTATTACACAGGCAATATCAAATACAGTGCAGAGGAAAGATCGGCGAATCAGTGCCTGGCGATCATGGACCAGGAAGGGAAGATTCAAAAATATGAAAACAACCCGATTATTGAAGGGGTTCCGCAGGGCTATACGGGGCATGTCCGCGATCCAAAGGTGTTTGAAAAGAACGGACGCTACTATATGCTGCTTGGTGCACAGCGGGAAAACCTGACAGGCGCCATCATTGTCTATGAATCTGATAATGCCATTGACTGGTCATTTAAAGGGGAGCTGGATCTGCACATTGATTTTCCTGATTCGGTATATATGCTGGAGTGTCCGGATTATTTCGAGCTCGACGGCAAAGATGTGCTGATTTTCTCTCCGCAAGGGTTAAAGCCTGAAGGGCATGATTACCATAATCTATATAATGTCATGTATGCAGTGGGCCATTTAGATGCAGAAGCTCTTTCATTTGAGCCTGAGCATTTCCAGGAGCTTGAAAAAGGATTTGATTTTTACGCTCCGCAAACTTTTGCCGGCAAACAAAATGAGCGCCTGTTATTTTCATGGGCCGGCATGGGTGAAATCGATTATCCGAGTGATAAAGAGGATTGGGCGCATTGCCTGTCCATTCCGCGTGAGCTGTGTCTTGTCGATGGGAAGCTTGCTCAAAGACCGGCAGAAATGCTGAAGCAGCTTCGCGTAAAGTCGGAAACGAGCAGCGTGACCATTGAGTCGGGAAGCCTGATAATTGATGAAGGAATCGGGCAGCACGAGCTCGAATTTAATTTTGATACAGTAGATGCTGATGTATTTGGGATTGAGCTGTTTGCTTCTGAAAAAGAGGGTTTAGTGCTTGAGTTTGACCGCAGCTCACAAGCTGTGAGTCTGAACCGGGAAAAATTTGCATCCTCATTTGGCGGGGAATACGGTTTTGTAAGAAGCTCTGAACTGAAAATCGATTCTTCTGTAAGAGTTCAGGTGTTTGTTGACCACAGTATAGCTGAGATTTTTATCAATGATGGGGAAGCTGTATTCACGGCAAGGGTCTTTCCTGAAAAAGGGGCGGACGGAATCAAACTGTTCAGTGACAAAAAAGTCAGCTGCACTTATACAAAGCAAGAGTTAAAGCAAGGCATTACACGTTAAGGGTGAGAACATGACGAAATTATACTCGATTGGTGAAGTATTAATAGATTTTATCCCGCTCGATAAGGGGGCTGCATTAAAGGATGTCACCGCTTTTGAGCGGGCTCCAGGCGGTGCACCGGCTAATGTTGCTGCGGCCGTGGCAAAGTTTGGACACAATGCATCTATGATTACAAAGCTCGGTTCTGATGCATTTGGCGATTTTCTGATTGAACAGCTTCAAAATGCCGGGGTAGAGACAGACAAGATACTCAGGACCAACGAAGCCAATACAGGACTTGCTTTTGTATCGCTGAAAGAAAACGGTGAGCGTGATTTCTCTTTCTACCGGAAACCCTCTGCAGATTTGCTCTTTGAAGAATCGGAGCTGCAGGAAGAGTGGTTTGGTGAAGGGGATATCCTGCACTTCTGCTCGGTTGACCTGGTCGATAGCCCAATGAAAATAGCCCATAAGAGAGCTGTGGAAATAATGAAGAAAAAGGGCGGCCTAGTCAGCTTTGATCCGAATGTAAGACTGCCGTTATGGGAGAGTCCAGAGGATTGCCGGGCTGCCATTCTTGAATTTTTGCCCCATGCTCATATTTTGAAGGTTTCGGATGAAGAACTGGAATTCATCACCGGAATCAGTGATGAGGCTGAAGCGATTGCTTCACTATTCAAGGGAGATGTTCAGGCTGTGGTCTATACGAAGGGCGCGGATGGAGCCGAATTATATACACAAGCTGATAAATGGGAGTCTTCGGGATTCACAGTAGATGTCCAGGATACCACAGGGGCAGGAGATGCTTTTATTGGCGGATTTTTATTTAAGCTTCTGGAAACTAACTCAAACCCTGAAAATGTATTAAGTATATTAAGAGAAAAGCATGCAGACTTTTTGCTGTTTGCTAATGCAAGCGGAGCTCTCACTGCCGCCGGTTTGGGTGCGATTTCTGCTTTGCCGGATAAAGAGACGGTTCTGGAGCTTTCACAGAAGGCATTTAACATTGATGGTGATAAAGCGTCTGGGATAGCAGAAAAATAAAAAATGAGTGGAAGCTGCTTGCTTCCACTCATTTTTTTCAAGCTTTTCAAAGCCCGGATTCGAGGACTCTATTTGCAGGATGGGCTGGTCTACTTGCAAGTTGGGCTGATCTATTTGCAGGATTAGCTGGTCTATTTGCAGGATTAGCTGGTCTATTTGCAGGATTAGCTGGTCTATTTGCAGGTTTGTCGGGTCTATTTTGCAGGATGGGCTGGTCTATTTAGGTTTGACTGTCTATTGCAGGATGGGCTGGTCTATTTGCAGGTTGGCTGGTCTATTTGTAAGTTTGACTGGTCTATTAGCAGGATAGGCTGATCTGATCTATTTGCAGGTTTGCTGGTCTATTTGCAAGTTTGACTGGTCTATTAGCAGGATAGGCTGATCTATTTGCAGGTTTGCTGGTCTATTTGCAAGTTTCACTGGTCTATTAGCAGGATAGGCTGGTCTATTTGCAAGTTTGACTGGTCTATTTGCAGGCTTGCTGGTCTATTAGCAGGATAGGCTGATCTGATCTATTTGCAGGTTTGCTGGTCTATTAGCAGGATAGGCTGGTCTATTTGCAGGTTTGCTCATTTATTTGCTGCCATTTATCTTCCCTCCAAAAGCATGAAGAAAGACTAACAGTACATCTTAATGGCATGAAAAGCTTCCGCTGCTTTTTGCGCGAACGCTAAAGGAGGCTCAACTGATTGAAAGTGAATGTAAAGGATGTGGGGCTTAGCGAACAGCCAGTGGTTGTGCAGGGCACTAATGATGACTCCGTTTTTGACTAACATCTGTGTTAAAAGAGGAATTTCCTCTTCCAGAAGAACAGTTTCACCAAGGTTAAGTGCATTTCCTTGATGGTCCAAAGACTCAAACGAAAGCGCGGCCCCCAGTTCCCCTTTGCTTGGCCGTCCCTGAATGGCAACGTTTAGGTTCCGTTTTATCTCCACAGAGCATACTCCATTTTCAAGCGTCATTTTTCCCTTTAATATATGGGCGTACTGATGGCACAAAGTCTGGTATCCGTTCACGCTGAATGACCACCTTACCTTTTTATATAGAAACTATGAATATCTGCTTTTTTTATGACTTAAAAGCTGGGTGGACTTCCTGAAAAATCATATTCAACTCCTGGAGAAATTAGGAATGAACAGCTCCATCTCTACAATATATTGATAAAGGGTGTTCCCGGGAGGTGGAATTTTATGAATATTATCGGAGAAAATGTAATTCGCAAGGAAGCAAACGACAAGGTGACGGGAAGGGCCAAGTATACGGCAGATGAACGTGGAGATCATGCGCTTCATGTGAAAATGGTCATCAGCAAGTATGCCCATGCCCGAATTGTTTCCATTGACCTTTCAAAAGCCAGAAAGGTTCCAGGAGTTAGAGCGATTATAATTGGGAGCAAAGATCTGCCTTTAACTGGTGAAGAAATCAGAGACCGGCCGCCCCTTGCGTTCGAAAAGGTCCGCTGCCACGGAGAGCCTGTCGCCCTGGTTGTCGCTGATCAGCCCTTCATTGCCCAACAAGCTGCCACTTTAATTGATGTTACATATGAGCTTCTCCCCGTTGTCCATTCTCCTTCCCAAGCCCTGAAAAAGAATGCCCCGCTATTGCATGAAAATTTAAGTTCATATGATAAGTTAGGTGCTGCATACCCAGTGCCCAATTCGAATATTTCCCACATTACCAAAATCCGTAAAGGAAGTATAGAAGATGGCTGGATACAGAGTGAGGTCATAGTTGAGGAATCTTTCAGGTTTTCTCCTTCTGATCATGCAGCGATGGAGACACGAAGTGCTTCTGCAGAAATCAAGCCGGATGGGTATGTTCATATCATGAGTTCTTCTCAGGCACCCTTCATGGTCAAGAAATTGTTAAGTACTTACTTTCAGCTAGATACAGGCAAAGTCATCGTTGAGACCCCCTTTGTTGGCGGCGGATATGGAGGAAAGGCAGCCATTCAATGGGAAATTCTTGCCTTTATTGCATCTCGGGCAGTCGGAGGGAAGAAGGTGAAGCTTACCTACTCCAGAGAAGAAGATTTAATAACAGCACCATGCCATGTCGGTCTCGAGGCCAAAATCAAATTAGGCTGTACCAGGGAAGGAATTCTAAAACCGGCAGAGATGATTTATCTTTTCGATGGCGGAGCTTATTCTGATAAAGCCATTGATGTCAGCCGTGCCGGAGGGGCAGACTGTACCGGGCCCTATCATATTGAACATGTGTGGTGCAATTCATTCTGTGTCTATACCAATCATCCATATGGCAGCCCTTACCGCGGATTTGGCCATTCCGAGGTGCTGTTTGCATTTGAGCGGACAATGGATATTCTTGCACGTAAGTTGCAGCTCGATCCGCTCGAATTCAGAGAAAGAAACGCCATATTGCCAGGGCATACAACACCGACACAGGTGCCATTAAATACTAGTAATCTCGGAAATTTGCCGGCATGCATCGAACGCCTGAAGGAGATTGTGAAGTGGGATGAGGGTGCAGTTCAGGTACTGGATAAGCGAAGGGTGCGTGTGAAGGGAATTTCCTGCAGCTGGAAGACCTCCACCATTGATACGAATGCAAGCTCCGGTGTTCTATTAACCTTTAATTCTGACGGGAGCATGAATCTGATGTCCGGTGTGGTGGAAATCGGAACCGGCACCAAAACGGTCCTGGCGCAGATCCTGGCTGAGCGCATGAAAATGAACATGGATCAAATACATGTGAAAATGGAAATTGATACCCGTTCCACTCCGGAGCATTGGAAAACGGTCGCAAGCCGCGGAGTATTTATGGCCGGGAATGCTGTTTTGCGGGCAGCTGAAGATGTAATTCGGCAAATCAAAGCTGTTGCTTCATGTGTATTGCGTACTGCCCCAGAGGAGCTTGACGTGGCTAACGGAAGAGTGTTCCTTAGAGATGAACCTGAGACAGAGCTAGATCTTAAGGACGTCGTTTACGGTTTTACTTTCCCGAATGGCAACACGATAGGGGGACAGATTATTGGGTATGGTTCCTACACTTTAAGGAGGATGACTTATCTGAATCCGGGAACCGGTGTGGGCAAGCCTGGTCCTGAGTGGACCGTCGCGGCACACCTTATAGAGGTAGAGTATGATAAACGGGATTATACTTATCGTCTAATAAAAGCGGTTTCTGTAGTGGATGTTGGAAAAGTTCTTCATCCTAAAATGGCGAAAGGGCAAGTAATGGGAGCTATGAGCATGGGGCTTGCCTATGCGGGGAGAGAAAGCTTCATCTTTGATGAACTGGGAAGAGTCATCAATCCGCAGCTGCGGACTTACAGGCCAATCCATTATGGGGAAAACCCCGAATATATTGCAGACTTCATTGAAACTCAGCAGAAGGATGCCCCTTATGGAGCAAGGGGTGTTGGTGAACATGGCATTCTGGGAATGCCCGGCGCGCTTGCTAATTGTTTAACCACTGCTTCAGGTATGGATTTAAATCAGCTGCCTTTAACTCCGGAATATATCTGGAAAGTAAAGGAGGCGAAACCGCTTTGATTCCTTTTGATTTTGAGTATTATAGACCAGCAGCCTTAAAAGAAGCGGCCAATTTATATAAGGAGCTGCTTGAATCAGGGAAGGAACCTGTCATTTTTGCAGGAGGAACGGAAATCATTACACTTGGCCGGCTAAATGAGGTGAAAACAGGTGCCGTTATTGATATTAAAGGTATTCCTGAGTGCAATACTTTCGGTTTTAAAGGAGATCATTTGTTTACAGGAGCCTCCCTGCGCTTAACCGAAATAGAGGAAATCAATCTCTTCCCGCTCTTAAGCAAAACCGTGAGTGAAATAGCTGACCGGACAGCGAGAAATAAAATAACGGCAGGAGGAAATATCTGTGGGCAGACATTTTACCGTGAAGCCGTATTGCCATTCCTTTTAACCGACAGTGAAATGATGATAGCGCATAGTAGAGGCATTCGAAACGTTCCGATTCAAGATATTTTTAAAGGCCGTCTTATGTTAAAGCCCGGAGAATTCCTTGTGGGCATAAAAACACATAAAAAGTATCTTCATGTCCCGTTTGAAAGCATCAAAAGGAGGCGCCAGTGGGATACGGGCTATCCGCTGCTTACCGCTGCTGCTGTCAAGGCTGAAGGCAGGATCCGAATCGCAATCAGCGGCCTTACTGATTTTCCTTTCCGTGCTTTCCAGCTAGAAGAAGCTCTCGGGAGCAGGGGGGCTGGAATGGAAGAAAGATTGGCAGAGGCCGTCCGCAGCCTTAATGTGCAGGTTCTGGATGACTCCGAAGGTTCTTCGGAATACCGGTTATTTGTTCTGAGGAACATCCTTTCGGATATAGCTGAAAAATTAGGGGGAGAGACTGGTGAAGGAATCTAGCTCCTTGAACACAAATGTTATATTGTCAGTAAATGGGGAGGAAAAAAGAGTTTCCTTTCGAAATGCAGAACTTCTGTTAGGAGTGCTGCGCAGCACGCTTGGTTTAACAGGCGCGAAACCAGGCTGCCTAAATGGAGACTGCGGTGCATGTACGGTCATTATTGACGGAATAGCCCAGAAGTCATGTCTGGTTCTGGCCATTGAAACAATCGGCAAAGACATCACCACCATTGAAGGGATACAGGAACCGATCCAGGGCGCCTTTATTGAACACTTTGCCTTTCAATGCGGATACTGCACTCCCGGCTTCATCATGAACTGCCATTCCCTATTGCTGAATCGCACCAATCCTTCTGATGAAGAAATAACCGAATGGCTGGAGTCGAATATTTGCAGGTGTACAGGATATCAGGAAATAAAGGAAGCTGTTAAAACAGCGATAGAGATTTCCAGAAAAAATAATTAATGTTTTATAGTGAGAATGAAAGCGTGCTAATGCCAGCTGTTTGTTATGAACGATTACTACAGCTCCATTACTGAAGGCTAAAAAGAGAGCATTAAAAGTCACTAAGAATAACGATGCCTTTGTCATCTATAAGATGTCTAAGACCAAAACAAGTTCAATGAAAGAATAAGGCGTTCCCTAAAAAAGAAGGGCACGCCTATTTTGTATGAACCTAAAACAAATTAATCTTATAAAAATTTATTCCGATATGGATAAAACTTACAATCAAACAAATAATAAAGTTTGGAGTGTACATAGTTGATTTGTGTAAACCATTTTTGAAAAAGGAGGAATTTCAAATGAAAAAATTAGCTGTCATTTCCATGGTTTTTATGATGCTGCTGTCCTTCTCTGGACTGGCATCAGCTGCAGAAAACACTGGTACTAAGAAAGACATCCGTTGATACTGCTGTACAAGCTGGGGATTTTAAGATCCTGGCGGCTGCTTTGGAGAAAGCGGGGCTGGTTGAAACGCTTAAAGGTGATGGGCCATTCACAGTTTTTGCTCCAACAGATGCTGCTTTCAACAAGCTCCTGACGGAATTGAACATTACTGCAGAACAGTTATTGGCAAGGAAGGATCTGAAGAATATTTTGCTTTATCACGTGGTTCAGGGTAAAGTCATGTCTTCTGATTTGAAGGATGGAATGAAGGCAAAAACTCTCGCAGAAAAAGAAGTGACAATCTCCCTTAACCCTGTTAAAGTCAATGATGCCACTGTGGTAACACCTGACATTGCTGCTTCCAATGGTGTAATTCATGTCATTGATCGCGTATTATTGCCGAAATAGTTATGAGAAGTGACTGAAATTCCCTCGGGGTTTCAGTCTTTTTGTGTGCCAGGCATGTTCATTAACTTGGCGGTGAAAGTCCGCTATGGGCGTTGGGATATGCGAACCATTAGC